>CAZZGU010000056.1:0-12533 GCA_964653755.1 uncultured Nigerium sp.
TGGTCAACAACATGGTCATCGGTGTCACCGAGGGCTATGAGAAGAAGCTCGAGATCGTCGGCGTCGGTTACCGCGTCATCAGCAAGGGCCCGCAGCAGCTGGAGTTCCAGCTGGGCTTCAGCCACCCGGTGATCATCGACGCCCCCGAGGGCATCACCTTCACGGTCGAGAAGCCGACGGCGTTCTCCGTCTCCGGCATCGACAAGCAGGTGGTCGGCGAGGTCGCGGCCAACATCCGCAAGCTCCGCAAGCCCGAGCCGTACAAGGGCAAGGGTGTGCGCTACGCCGGCGAACACGTTCGCCGCAAGGTTGGAAAGGCGGGTAAGTGACGATGGGCATCTCATTGTCGAACAACAAGGGGATGGCGACCCGGACGAAGGCGCGCCTGCGTCGCCAGGCTCGCGGTCGCAAGAAGGTCGACGGCACCCCGGAGCGCCCGCGCCTCGTCGTGACGCGCTCGTCCCGCCACATCGTGGCCCAGGTGATCGACGACACGGTCGGCCACACGGTCGCCTCGGCGTCGACGATGGAAGCCGACCTGCGCGCGGCGTCCGGCGACAAGAGCGAGAAGGCCAAGATGGTCGGCACGCTCGTGGCCGAGCGCGCGAAGAAGGCTGGCGTCGAGTCGGTCGTCTTCGACCGCGCCGGCAACAAGTACCACGGACGGATCGCTGCGCTCGCCGATGCGGCGCGCGAGGCCGGCCTCGGATTCTGATCGAAGCGGAAGGGTAGGAAATGGCGAACGAGAACGCAAACGCCCGGCGCGGTGGCGCTGTCGGCGGTGGCGAGCGTCGCGGCCGCGAAGATCGTCGTGGCCGGGACAGCAATCCCCGGGAGGAGAAGAGCCAGTACCTGGAGCGCGTCGTGGCGATCAATCGCGTCGCGAAGGTCGTGCAGGGCGGCCGCCGATTCAGCTTCACCGCGCTCGTCGTGGTGGGTGACGGCGATGGCACTGTCGGCGTGGGCTATGGCAAGGCCAAGGAGGTGCCCGCGGCGATCGCCAAGGGTGTCGAGGAGGCGAAGAAGCATTTCTTCCGCGTCCCCCGCATCCAGGGCACCATCCCCCACCCCGTGCAGGGTGAGAAGGCCGCCGGCGTCGTGATGCTTCGTCCCGCCTCGCCGGGCACCGGCGTGATCGCCGGTGGCTCGGTGCGCGCGGTCCTGGAGTGCGCGGGCATCCGCGACGTGTTGGCGAAGTCGCTCGGCTCCTCGAACGCGATCAACGTGGTGCACGCGACGGTCGAGGCGCTCAAGCAACTGGAGGAGCCCGAGCAGGTCGCTCGTCGTCGCGGCCTGGCCGTCGAGGACGTGGCGCCGGCCGCACTTCTGAGGGCCCGGAAGGAGGGCGCGGCCTGATGGCAACGCTGAAGGTGACCCAAGTCAGAAGCACGAACAGAGTGAAGAGGAACCAGCGCGAAACCATGCGTTCGCTGGGTCTGAAGCGTATCGGCGACGTGGTGGAGAAGGAGGACCTCCCGGTGTACCGCGGCATGGTCAACACCGTCATCCACCTTGTCTCCGTCGAGGAGGTTGAGTGACATGGCGTTGAAGGTCCACCATCTGCGTCCTGCCCCGGGCGCCAAGACCGAGAAGACCCGGGTAGGGCGCGGCGAGGGCTCCAAGGGCAAGACCGCCGGCCGCGGCACGAAGGGCACCGGCGCACGCAAGAACGTGCCGGCGAATTTCGAGGGCGGTCAGATGCCGCTGCACATGCGGCTACCGAAGTTGCGCGGGTTCCAGAACCCGTTCCGGGTCGAGTACCAGGTGGTCAACGTGGCCAGACTGGCTCAGCTGTACCCCGAGGGCGGCACGATCACGGTCGATGACCTCGTGGCCAAGGGCGCGGTCCGCAAGGGACGACTCGTCAAGGTTCTCGGCGACGGCGACCTGTCCGTCAGCATGGACGTGAACGCGCACGCTTACACGGCGGCGGCCAAGTCCAAGATCGAAGCCGCGGGCGGCACCGCCAACGAACTCTGATCACCGCAGCCTGACGACACCGCCGGGACACGCCTTGACCGCCCCATGGGCGGGAGGGCACGTCACCGGCGGTGTCTGCACGCCGGCACTGTCCGGTGCCCGGCCTCGCTCAGTGCGTCGGCGCCACGCGTCCGGGAGCTGCCCTGCGGCCTCTGGCGGTCGGCGTCCGCGCCTCGTACTGTGACCCCGTGCGGTTGGTGCGGTGGATCTCCCACCCCGGACGCGTGGCGCCGGCGGCGTACCTCGCGGGCTGGGTCGTGGGTACTGCGCTGCTCATGCTGCCCGCGGCCTCTCGGGACGGTCGGGGCACCGGCATCTGGGAGGCCAGCTTCACCGCCATGTCGGCACTGTGCATCACCGGGCTCGCGGTGGTGGACACGGCGAGCCACTGGAGCACGTTCGGTCAGGTCACCATCCTGATGCTGATCCAGATCGGCGGGTTGGGCATCATGACCCTCACCAGCCTGATCCTGTTCTCGGCCGCCAGGAACCTCACAGTCGCCCACGTGCTCATTGCGCAGGTCGAAACGAGGGCGCGGTCGTTCCTGGGAATCCGGACGATTCCGGCGCGCATCGTCACGATGGCGTTGGTGAGCCAGGCTGTGATCGCGATCATCCTCACCCTTCGCTTCCGGGCCTACGAGGAGGGCTGGGGAGCCGCGGCGTACGACGGTGTGTTCCACGCCATCTCCGCTTACAACAACGCGGGCTTCGCGCTCTTCCCCGACAATCTCATCCGGTTCAACGCCGACCCGTGGATCATGCTCCCGATCTGCCTTGCCGTCGTGGCCGGCGGTCTCGGGTACCCGGTCTACTTCGAAATTGGTGTCCGGTTGAGGCAGCGCGGGCGCCGGTTCTGGAGTGTTCACCTGCGCCTCACCCTGATCGGCACTGGCATCCTGCTGGTGGTGGGCTTCGTCACGTTCGCGGTGTTCGAGTGGGGCAACCCCGCCACGCTCGGGCCGCAACCGTGGGCCGGGAAGATCCTCGGGGCCATCGGCGGCGCGGTCTTCCCCCGCACCGCGGGCTTCAATTCGGTGGACTACGGACTGGTCGCGGACGAGACGATCGCGATCAACTTCGGTCTCATGATGATCGGCGGCGGATCGGGTGGCACCGCCGGCGGGCTCAAGGTCACGACGGTCGCCGTGTTGATCCTCGCGGTCATCACCGAGGTCCGGGGGGAGGAGAAGACGGTCTTCAGCAATCGCAAGGTCTCCTCGGCCGCCTCCCGGCAGGCCCTGGCGGTGACTGCCCTGGGCACAGCCGCGGTGTTCACCGGCCTGTTGGTCATCTCCGCGGTGAGCGACGCGCCGCTGCGCGAGGACACGTTCGAAGCCATCTCCGCCTTCGGGACCGTCGGACTGTCCATGAACCTCACACCTGCGCTGCCGCACGCCGCGTGGGGCGTGCTGATGCTCCTGATGTTCCTGGGCCGCGTGGGCCCCGTGTCCGTCGCAGCGGCCCTCGCGATGTCCACCCGACACCGCCGCTTCGAATTGCCGAGGGAGGATCCCCTTGTGGGTTGATTGGCTGGGCCGCGGTGGGCGGCGGGAGCAGGGGACCGTGCTGGTCGTCGGACTCGGCCGGTTCGGGTCGGCGGCCGCGAGGCGGCTGCTCGAACTCGGGATCGACGTGATGGCGGTGGACGCCGACCTCGAACTTGTCAACAGGTATGCCGACGTGCTGCCCCATGTTGCTCGCCTGGATGCCACCGACCCGGACGCGTTGCGGCAGTTGGGCCTCGAGGAGATCGACCAGGCCATCGTGGCCATGTCCAACCTGGAGGCGTCCATCCTCACCGTGTTGACGCTCAAGGAGGCCGGCGTCGCGGAGGTCTGGGCGAAGGCGCTGTCCAGGACGCACGGCGAGATCCTCTCCCGGATCGGGGCCGACCACGTGGTCTACCCCGAGGCCGGCACCGGGGAGCGCGTCGCACACGCCCTTGCGGGCCACATGATTGACTACTTCGAGTTTGAGGATGGTTTCGCGATGGCACGCACGCTCGCGCCCCGCCAGACCTGGGACTCCTCGCTGGCGCAGTCCGGCGTCCGGACGCGCTACGACATCACGGTGGTCGGGCTGAAGCGACCGGGGGAGGACTTCATCTACGCAGTGCCGGAGACCGTCGTGCGCAAGGGCGACGAGTTGATCATCTCCGGCGTGAAGAAGAACGTCGAGACGTTCGCACGGCTCCCCTGATGTGCGGGCGTTTCGCGGCCTCCGCCAGCACCGACCTGATCGTCGACGCCTTCGCTGTCGACGTGGTCGTGAACGAAGTCGTCCCCTCGTGGAACGCGGCCCCCACGGACCCCGTGCCCGCGGTCGTGGAGCGGTTCGACCGCGAGTCCGGCCAGGTGGTCCGCAAGCTCGTGACGCCGCGGTGGGGGCTCGTACCCTCGTGGTCGAAGGGGCCGTCGGGCGCCGCGCGCATGGTCAACGCCCGAGCGGAGACGGTGGCCATCAAGCCGTCCTTCCGGGCCGCGTTCGCGGCCCGCCGCTGCCTGATCCCCTCCGACGGCTTCTACGAATGGCACGTCGGCGACGCAGCGCGTCCGGGCGCTCGGGCGCCACGACAGCCGTGGTTCATCCGGCCTCGCGGCGGAGGCTGGTGGGTCATGGCCGGCATCTACGAATTCTGGCGGGATCGCACGGCGTCCGGGCCGGAGGAGTGGCTCGTCACGTGCGCCATCATCACGACCACCGCCTCGGACGCTGTGGGGCGAATCCATGACCGGATGCCGATGACGATCCGGCCTGACGACTGGGCCGACTGGCTCGACCCCGGGCGCACGGACCCGGACAACGCCCAGGGGCTCCTGCACGTGGCCGGCGACGACGAGCTTGAGAGCTACCGCGTGTCGATGCGGGTGAACGACGTCCGTCACAACACGCCCGACCTGCTCGAACCGCTGACCGGGTAGGCCCGCCCACCACGCGGCGCGATGGTCGCCCCGGGGAGGGTCTTGCTAGAGTCGGGGAGGTTGGGCGCCCATGCCCACCCCCGACACCTCACCGAAAAGGGAACGGATGCTCTCCGCCTTCGTCAACGCGTTCCGGACGCCGGATCTTCGCAAGAAGATCCTGTTCACGCTCTTCATCCTCGCGGTCTTCCGTTTCGGCTCCGTGCTTCCCGCCCCCAACGTCAACATCCAGAACGTCAACGAGTGCCGTATCCAGGCGGCGTCGGGCGCCAACGCAGGCCTCTACTCGATGATCAACCTCTTCTCGGGCGGCGCGCTCCTGCAGTTGGCGGTTTTTGCGCTCGGGATCATGCCCTACATCACCTCGTCGATCATCCTGCAGCTCCTGACGGTCGTCATCCCCCGGCTGGAGGCACTCAAGAAGGAGGGCGGTGCCGGACAGCAGAAGATCACGCAGTACACCCGCTACCTCACGATTGTGCTGGCGGTGCTCCAGGCAACCGCCTACGTGACGCTGGCCGCCAGTGGGCAACTGTTCCAGGGCTGCAACCTGCCGGTTCTCCACGACACCTCGGTGTTCCCGATCGTCGTCATGATCCTCACGATGACCGCCGGAACGGGGATCGTCATGTGGATGGGCGAACTCATCACCGACCGCGGCGTCGGCAACGGCATGTCAGTCATGATCTTCACGCAGATCGCCGCCCAGTTCCCCGCGCAACTGTGGGCCATCGCGCTGAGCCGGGGCACGAACCCGGTCGGGTCACTCAAACTGCCGAACCCTGCGGGCTGGCTGGCCTTCACCGTGGTTCTGCTGGTTGGCCTTCTGGTCATGCTCGGGGTCATCTTCGTCGAACAGGCACAGCGGCGGATTCCCGTGCAGTACGCCAAGCGGATGGTCGGGCGCCGTCTTGTGGGGGGCACCACGACGTACATTCCCCTCAAGGTCAACCAGGCGGGCGTCATTCCGGTCATCTTCGCGTCGTCGATGCTCTACCTGCCCATCCTTTTCGCCCAGTTCCAGCCGGGGAACCCGGTGTCGTCGTGGATCGTCACCAACTTCGCGGGGGGCACGACCTTCTGGTACAACGCGCTCTTCTTCTTGATGATCATCTTCTTCGCGTACTTCTACGTGGCCATCACCTTCGATCCTGCGGAGGTGGCCGACAACATGAAGAAATACGGCGGGTTCATCCCCGGCATCCGCGCGGGCAAGCCCACCGAGAAGTACCTCGCCCACGTTCTGTCGCGCCTCACGGCTCCGGGCTCGCTGTACCTGGGCATCATCTCCCTCATCCCGGCACTTGCCTTCATCGTGCTGGGCACCTCCACCCAGTTCCCGTTCGGGGGGACGTCCATCCTCATCATCGTGGGCGTAGGCTTGGACACGGTCAAGCAGATCGAAAGCCAACTGCAACAACGCAATTACGAGGGGTTCCTCCGATGAGACTCCTGATCATGGGCCCTCCCGGCGCTGGCAAGGGCACCCAGGCCGCGAGCATCGCCGCTCGCTACGGTGTTCCCGCCATCTCGAGCGGCGACATCTTTCGGGACAACATCAAGCGCCACACCGCCCTCGGCGACCGCGTCGTCGAGATCATCGGACGTGGCGATTTCGTGCCCGATGTCCTGACGACCTCGCTGGTCTTCCACCGTCTCATCGAGCCCGACTGCAAGAAGGGTTGGCTGCTGGACGGCTACCCGCGCACCCTGGCGCAGGTCGAGGCCCTCGACATCGCGATGAAGGAACGTGGGACGAAGCTGGCGGCCGTCATCTCCCTGGTCGCAGCACCCGAGGAACTGGTCAGCCGCATGCTGATTCGTGCCCGGATCGAGGGCAGGGTCGACGACAACGAGGAGACGATTCGCCGCCGCATCGAGGTCTACGACAGCGAAACGAAGCCGATCCTCGCCCTCTATCGGGACCGCGGACTCCTCGTCGAGGTGGACGCGCTCGGCACGGTCGCCGAGGTCGGTGAAGGGATCCGGTTGGCGCTCGACGCGAGGCTCGCCACGCAATGATCGGCGCCCGCGGCGTCGAACTGAAGCAGCCCGCACACCTGCGGATCATGCGGCGGGCTGGCCTGGTCGTTGCTCGCACCCACGCCGCCATCATTGAACACGCTGCGCCCGGCGTGACCACCGCCGAACTCGACGCGGTGGCCCGTGACGTTCTCGCGGCGCACGGTGCGGCGTCCTCGTTCCTGAATTACGGTGCCAGTTGGGGATACCCTCCCTACCCGGCCGTGACGTGCATCTCGGTGAACCAGGAGATCGTGCACGGCATCCCGGGCGAACGCAGGCTCGTGGAGGGTGACCTCGTCTCGGTCGACTTCGGCGCCATCGTCGAGGGCTGGCACGGGGACGCCGCGGTGACGTTCGGGGTCGGACGCCTCGCAGCCGAGCACCAGCGGCTCTCGGATGTGACCCACGAGGCGTTGTGGCGCGGCATCACGGCCGCCCGCCTCGGCGGTCGGGTCACCGACATTTCCCACGCCATCGAGTCACACGTCCGGGCCCAGGATCGTCCGTACGGAATCCTTCGCGACTACACCGGCCACGGCATCGGGTCGGCCATGCACCAACCGCCTGACGTCCCCAACTACGGGCGCCCGGGCCGGGGCCCGAAGATCGTGCCTGGGCTCGTCCTCGCGGTGGAACCGATGGTGACGCTGGGCTCCGATGAGGGCGTCACGCTGGATGACGATTGGACCGTCGTCACCAAGGATGCAACCTGGGCCGCGCACTGGGAGCACACCATCACCGTCACCCGGCACGGGCTCTGGGTGCTGACCGCCGAGGACGGCGGTGAGGCGGAACTGGCTGCTCGGGGTCTCCCGTTCGGCCCGCTCGCCGACTGACCCGCGAATCTCCCCGTCGAGGATTGGGCGGCCAGCCGAGAAGGGGTTGTCCGACGCCGGGGTGGTTAACTGGTCCCCGTGCCGCGTGACCTCGAGATCGCCCAATCCGCCACCCTGCGCCCGGTAGACGAAATCGGGGCACTCCTCGGGCTCGGACCGGCACAGCTCGAGCCCTACGGTCGCCACGTCGCGAAGGTGGAGTTGGAGGCCGTGGCCGAGCGTCGGCCGTCCGGCCGGTACGTGGTGGTGACGGCCCTCACCCCGACGCCGCTCGGGGAGGGCAAGACCACCACCGCGGTCGGCCTGGTGCAGGGGCTCGGCCGGCTCGGGGTAGGGGCGACGGTGGTGCTGCGCCAGCCGTCGCTGGGACCCGTCTTCGGCATCAAGGGCGGTGCCGCCGGGGCGGGGCTGAGTCAGGTCCTGCCCATGGAGACCATGAACCTGCACCTCACGGGCGACTTCCACGCTGTGGGGGCGGCGCACAACCTGCTGGCTGCCATGATCGACAACCACCTGCAGCACGGCAACCGGCTGGGGATCGAGCCGCACTCCATCACGTGGGGACGGGTGCTTGACATGAACGACCGGGCGCTGCGCCACATCGTCATCGGTCTCGGGTCCCGCCGCGATGGCGTCCCTCGCGAGTCGCGTTTCGACATCACGGCGTCCAGCGAGGTCATGACGATCCTCTCCCTGTCGACCTCACTGGACGACCTCCGCGCGCGGCTGGGGCGCATCGTGGTGGCGCGCGACGGCGACGGTCGTCCCGTCTCCGCCGACGAACTCCGGGCGGCGGGCGCGATGGCTGTACTGCTCAAGGACGCCATCCGTCCCAATCTGCTCCAGACCCTCGAGGGCCAGCCCGCCCTCGTCCACACCGGCCCGTTCGGCAACATCGCCACGGGCAACAGCTCGATCGTCGCTGACCATGTCGGGCTCTCCCGCAGCGACCTGGTGGTCACCGAGGCCGGATTCGGCGCGGACCTCGGCCTGGAGCGTTTCGTCAACGTCAAGTGCCGCACGTCGGGTTTCCGACCGGACGCCGCGGTCGTGGTCGTGACGGTGCGTGCGCTCAAGGTCCACTCGGGGAGCTATCCCGTGGCTGCGGGCCGTCCGCTGCCGGCGGACCTGTTCGAGGAGAACCCGGCGGACGTCGCGGCGGGCCTGATCAACCTCGCCCACCACCTCGACGTCGTCGGCGACCTCGGCGTGACGCCGGTCATCGCCATCAATGTCTTTGACGAGGATCACGCCAGCGAGCACGCGGTGATCCGGGAATTCGCAGAGGCCCGGGGCGTGCTGGTGGCTGCTTCGACCCACGTCGTCGAGGGAGGAGTTGGTGCCCTCGACCTGGCCGGGATGGTGCTTCAGGCTTGCGAGCAGCCAACGCGGCTGCGATACACCTATGACATCGGTCAGTCCCTGACGGAGAAGATCGAGTCTGTGGCAACGCGGGTCTACGGGGCCGGCCGCGTGGACTACGCCCCGTCCGCGTCGCGCGAGCTCGCGAGGCTGGACGAACTCGGCTTCGCCGGACTGCCTGTCCTCATCGCCAAGACCCACCTCTCCACGACCGCCGAGCCGGCCGTACGGGGCGCACCAACGGGCTGGACGCTCCCCGTCCGCGAAGTCAGGCTGGCGGCGGGGGCCGGCTACGTGTACGCCCTCGCCGGTGAGATGCAGACGATGCCCGGCCTGGGGCGGCGTCCTGCGGCCGAGGGGATGGACGTCACCACCGACGGCCGTGTCACCGGCCTCTCCTGAGGCGTCCGCTGAGGCACGGGTAAGGTGGGCCGCATGAAGGAGCTGCCGATCTCGTCGCGCTACCGGTCCACGCCCGAGGTCCCGGTCACCGACGCAGAGCGCGAGATGTTGACGGCGCGGCTCAACGAGGCGTTCGAGCGGGGCGCCCTGGACGCCGACGCCTACCGCGTCCATCTCGACCTGGTGTTCGGGGCCCGGCGGCTCGGTGATCTGGTGCCCGTCGTGGAGGCCCTGCCTCCGACGCCGACGCACGCCGTTCCTGCGATCGTCGGCAAGGGGAGCGGGGCCCCCGGTGAGGTGAGCGCCTCGCGTCCGCCCAGCGCGTCCCTGGTACTGATCTCGGCCGTGGCACTGATCGCCGCGCTCGCCGTCGTCCTGATCGTGGTGTTCGGCCTGCTCTTCTGACGGATTTGGGGCGGCGTCCGCCCTTGCACTAACATGGCTCGTCGGTCACCTGTGTCCGGTGGCCGACGCATGTTCAAGCACAGATAGGGATCATGGCGAAGAAAGAAGGAGCTCTCGAGCTGGAGGGTACCGTCGTCGAGGCGCTGCCCAATGCGATGTTCCGGGTGGAACTGAGCAACGGCCACAAGGTCCTGGCGACCATCAGCGGAAAGATGCGGCAGCACTACATCCGCATCCTCCCTGCCGACCGGGTCGTCGTCGAACTGTCCCCCTACGACCTGACGCGCGGACGCATCGTCTACCGACACAAGTAATCGAAGGTTCGCACACTCATCCATCCCAGTCCGGTCGGGGGGAGACCCTTGCCCGGCGCAAGCAGAAAGTTGCTCGATGAAGGTTCAGCCGAGCGTCAAGAGGGTTTGCGACAAGTGCAAGGTGATCCGCCGGCACGGTCGCGTGATGGTGATCTGCGAGAACCCTCGCCACAAGCAGCGGCAGGGCTAGGCCCCAAGCTGCGTGGAGGGGGCACAGGTCATCCGTCGGACCCCTCCGACATCCAACAGAACAACGTGACAGCAACCCCGGGTGAGCGCCAACTCCCCCGGACCACCCCCGGACGAAGGCCGGGGCCCGTGCGACAGCGAGCAGCGACAGGGATGAACTCCCCCGCGGCGAGCGATCAAGGCGGCACGGGACGCGTCACGCCAGACACCTTCGCGGGGCCCTGAGGGGCCCTCGACATCGAAGAAAGGTAACCGCCCGAATGGCACGTCTCATTGGTGTCGACCTCCCGCGCGACAAGCGCCTCGAGGTCGCTCTCACCTACATCTACGGCATCGGCAAGACCCGCGCTGCCGAGACCCTGTCCGCCACTGGAGTCAGTGGCGACATCCGTGTCAAGGACCTCACCGACGAGCAGCTGGTCCAGCTGCGCGACCACATCGAGGCCGCCTACGAGACCGAGGGCGATCTTCGCCGCACGGTCGCCGCTGACATCCGGCGCAAGATCGAGATCGGCTCCTACCAGGGCCGCCGGCACCGCATGGGCCTTCCGGTTCGTGGTCAGCGCACCCGGACGAACGCCCGCACCCGCAAGGGGAAGAAGAAGGCGGTCGCCGGCAAGAAGAAGGCCCGCTGACCGCGGCGCCCCCCAGGCACGACACAGACAGGGAGAATCGACAAGCGTATGGCTACCGCAGGCCGCACCAAGGCTCAGTCCGCCCAGAAGACGAAGCTTCGCCGCAAGGAGAAGAAGAACGTCACCACGGGTCAGGCACACATCAAGAGCACGTTCAACAACACCATCATCTCCATCACGGATCCCACGGGCGCCGTGATCTCGTGGGCGTCCGCCGGCACCGTCGGCTTCAAGGGCTCCCGTAAGTCCACCCCGTTCGCCGCCCAGATGGCCGCCGAGGCCGCCGGGCGCCGGGCGATGGAGCACGGCATGAAGCGCGTGGACGTCTTCGTCAAGGGACCCGGCTCCGGCCGGGAGACCGCCATCCGTTCGCTGGGCGCCATCGGGCTGGAGATCGGCCCGATCTCCGACGTCACCCCGGTGCCCCACAACGGCTGCCGCCCCCCGAAGCGCCGCCGCGTCTAACCGAGCCCCAGAAAGGACGACAAGAGACCCATGGCCCGTTACACCGGACCCATCACGAAGAAGTCCCGCAGGCTCGGCACCGACCTGGTGGGCAACGACAAGGCGTTCGAGCGCCGCGCGTACCCGCCGGGCATGCACGGCCGCGGCCGCATCAAGGAGTCGGAGTACCTGCTTCAGCTCCGCGAGAAGCAGAAGGCCCGCTACGCCTACGGCGTCCTCGAGAAGCAGTTCCGCCGCTACTACGAGGAGGCGGTCCGCAAGAGCGGCAAGACCGGCGAGATCCTGCTCCAGATCCTGGAGTCGCGCCTCGACAACGTCGTGTACCGCGCCGGCCTCGCCCAGACCCGTCGTCAGGCGCGTCAGCTGGTCGTGCACGGCCACTTCCTGGTCAACGGCCGCAAGGTGAACGTCCCGTCGTTCCGCGTCAGCCAGTACGACATCATCGATGTCAAGCCGAAGTCGCAGAACCTCGACGTGTTCGTCATCGCCCGCGAGCTGCACCACGAGCGCGTCGTCCCGGCGTGGCTCACCGTGAAGCCCAACAAGGGCCGGATCCTCGTGCACCAGCTGCCGACCCGCGACCAGATCGTGGTCGACGTCACCGAGCAGCTGATCGTCGAGCTCTACTCCAAGTAGTCACCGGTGCCCCGGGCGGTCTCCGCCCGGGGCAGGCGGTGTCCCTGCCACGGCCGGTCCCCGGCCTCGCCTCGTCGCGGCCGGCACCGGCCGCGACTCCAGCGTTCACCGTCAAATAGCGGGCGGTGGAAAGGAAACCTGAACCCATGCTCATCGCACAGCGGCCCACGCTGACCGAGGAAGTCGTCACCGACCACCGGTCGCGCTTCGTCATTGAGCCCCTCGAGCCCGGCTTCGGCTACACGCTCGGCAACTCGATGCGGCGCACCCTCCTGTCGTCCATCCCGGGCGCGGCCGTGACTTCCATCAAGATCGACGGCAACTCGCACGAGTTCTCGACGCTGCCGGGCGTCGTCGAAG
>CAZZGU010000057.1:0-2119 GCA_964653755.1 uncultured Nigerium sp.
CGCGCCCGCGGCGTCCGGGACGATGTACGTGAACGTGGGCATCCTGAACGTCCGGGCGACCTCCGCCTCCACCGGCGCGGTGGTCGGCTCCGTCACCCGCGGCACGGCGCTCCCCGTGACGGGCGTCACCGCCGGAGACCGGACCCAGGTCATCTACCAGGGCGCCGCCCGATGGGTCTACACGCCGTACATCGCGGCCACCCCGCCGGCTGATCCACCCGCGAGCACGACGACGTCGTCCAGCGCCGTGCCACTCTCGTCGACGACGCTGGGGATCCCCGCCGGCATCACGACCTCCGGCATCACCCAGCTCAACGCGAACGCCAAGCAGGTCGTCGCGACGGTCATCTCGGACTACCCCCGGATCAAGACCATCTACGGCTGGCGTGCCTCGAGCGACTACTCCTCCGACCACCCCAACGGCCGCGCGGTCGACATCATGATCCCCAGTTGGACGACCGCCGAGAACGCCGCCTACGGCTGGCAGATCGCGCACCACTTCCAGGACAACGCCGCCCGCTACAAGGTGACCTACATCATCTATCGCCAGTCGATCTGGAACGCCGCGTATCCCGATCGGGGCTGGCGTGCCATGGAGGACCGTGGCTCGAGCACGGCCAACCACTACGACCACGTGCACGTGTCGGTGTCGGCCTGACGGTCAGGACCCGGACGCCAGCGTCCCGACAAACGCCTCCAGCGCCTCGAAGGGGAGGTCAGCGCTCACGATCGTGACCGCGTCCTCGCGCGTCAGCACCAGCGCCTGCGTGCGCTCGTCGTCCGAGAGGTAGCGCGTCCACTCCCGCCCGGCGACGGTCGAGGAGCCGACGGACCTTCCCTCCCGGGTGATGTCCTGAACGAAGAGGTCCTGGCCGAAGTCACGCTGGTCGACCGCGATGTACATGCGGTCGGGCGTCAGGTAGCCGAGCTGCCACGTGTTGCCGGGTGCGGCGTCCGTCCCCGGGCCCGGCTCGCCCTGCGGAATCCAGCGGGCCCGGATGCACGTCCACCCGTCCGGCAAGTTCTCGGGCGCGAGGATGTCGTACGCGGCGGTCTCGCGCGCCTTCGCCGCGACGGGGCGGGGGTCGACCGGGGTGACGGGCGGCTCCGACGGCAGGCTGGTGAAGAACCACGAGATCAGCAGGATCGGGACGATCACGACGACGAGGGCCGTGAGCATCTGGATCGGTGTCTGGTTGCTCGTCGGTCGGGCCATGGCGACATCCTGCCATGCCGCCCAAGCCGCCCCCGGACGCGGACGGTGCCGCGGGCTTCCCCACGGCACCATGCGCGCCCGGCCGCCAGGGCTGGTCCGCCAAGCCCGGCCGGAGCGGTCAGCCGATCGTGATGGTCGCCTCGAAGGCGGTGTGCTCGCTCGAGGTCCCCAGGTAGACCGTGTAGTCGCCCGGCTTCACCGCGAACCCGCGGGCGCAGTAGTCCCAGACGCTGAACGGGTGGTTCGTGGCGTCCGGATCGATCGCGATCGCAACCTCACGGGACTCCCCGGGCTCCAGGAACACCTTCCGGAATCCGACGAGCCGCTTCGGAGGCTGTCCGTCGACGGGGACGCCCAGGTAGACCTGGACGACCTCCGCGCCGGCCCGTTGCCCGGTGTTGGTGACCGTGACGGTGGCCGTCACGGGCGCTGCGCCGTCGCTGACCTCGGGCGTGAGGGTGAAGCCGTCCAGCGCGAAGGTCGTGTAGGAAAGGCCGTAGCCGAAGGGGAACAGCGTCCTGATGCCCTGGCTCTGGAACCAGCGGTAGCCGATCTGCAGGCCTTCGGTGTAGCGCATGTTCGGCCAGCCCTCGCCCTCGTCGGTGCCCGGGTAGCGCACGGGGTCGCCGAACTCCATCAGGTCCTCGCGCCGCACCGCGTAGGTGGTCGGCACCTTGCCGGACGGGTTCACCACACCCCACAGCAACTCGGCGACCACGTGGCCGTCCTCGGCGCCCTGGTTCCAGACCTCGAGGACCGTGTCGGCGTCGCCGATCCACGGCATGATCATCGGCGCCGAGCTCTTGAGGACGACGACCGTCTTCGGGCACCGGCCCAGCAGGGCCGCGACCATGGCGTCCTGACCGTACGGCAGTTCAGGGGCAGGCATGTCGGCGCCCTCGG
>CAZZGU010000057.1:2129-9042 GCA_964653755.1 uncultured Nigerium sp.
GGTGGCGATGAGTCCCGCCATGATCACCAGCACGTCGGCCCCCTGGGCTGCGGCCACGGCCGCGTCCAGGTTCGAGTGGTCCCGCTCGACCACGAACAGGTCGGCCTCGGCGGAGCTCCCCAGGTCCGCCAGGACGTCCCGCAGGCCCGGCAGCGGGTCGACGGTGTACAACGGGTCGACCTTCGACGAGCCGCCGCCGCCTTGGCAGGCCTTCGCGGCGAAGCTGTCCATGCCGACGATGAGCACCTTGCCCGCGTCCAGCGGGAGCGGCAGAAGGCCGGCGTCGTTCTTCAGCAGGACGGCCATCTGCTGGCCCATGCGGCGGCTGAGGGCGCCGTGCTCCGCGGCCGGGATCTCGGTCGGCGCGTAGGGCTTGCCGAAGTGGCCGAACCGGAACATCTGCGTGAACCTGCGCACCAGGGCGCGATCGAGGGTCTGGATCTCGAGGCTGGTGTCGTTCAGGGCGTTCTTGACGTTGGTCTCGTTGAGCCACTTGGCGTCGGGCATCTCCAGGTCCATGCCCGCGTTGAGCGACGCCGCGCACGAGCGGCACGACCAGAAGTCGGACTGCACATAGCCGTCCCAGCCCCAGTCCTCGCGGAGTACGTTGTGGAGCGTGTAGCGGTTCTCGGTGGCGTACGTGCCGCGGACGCGGTTGTAAGCGCTCATGATCGAGGCGATGTCGGCGTCCTTGCAGCACATCTCGAAGGGCAGCAGGTACAGCTCGCGCAGCACGTGCTCGTCCACCTCCACGTTGTTGCGGAAGCGCTCGTACTCCTGGTCGTTGACGACGTAGTGCTTCGCCATCGCGATCACGTCGTTGGCCTGAATGGCCTTCGTCACCTCGACGCCCATGACACCGCTGAGGTAGGGGTCCTCCGAGAAGTACTCGAAGTTGCGGCCGGCGGTGACCGTCCGGTGCAGACACAGCCCCGGGCCTTCGAGCACGTGCTGGCCGAGGTGGACGCATTCCTTGCCGATGAGATCACCGTAGTCGTAGGCGAGTTGGGGGTCGAAGGAAGCCGCGACGCCGATCGTCATCGGCAGCGCAGTGGCCGGCGGGGAGGGCGTCCCGTCGCCCATGCCGACGCCCACCGGGCCGTTCGTGATGCGCATGCGGGGAATGCCGAGTTCGTCATCGGCGATGACGTGACGTTCGACGCGGATCTGGGCCGCGAGTTGCTCCATCTCCTCGGCGTCCGCCGCCTGGCTGGACAGGCCGTAGATGTCGATGGTCTCCATGTTGCCGTGGAGTTGACGGATCTTCTGCTCCAGGGTCATGGCGGCCACCAGCTGTTCCGCGCGTTCACGCGGGCTGAGGGACTCGTCCATCCAGGGGCGCTCTGTTGCTGCGGTCATGCTGGTGGATCTCCTTCGATCAACGGGCGGCCCGGAGAGACAGCACGGGCGCGCGGGAACGCGTCCAGTCTCCCACGGCCGGTTCCTCGGGGCCGCGGAACGTCGCAGACCCTGGCGGCTGACCGTCAGAAGCCGACGTCGGAGAGCAGGTCGGTGACGAGCGCTGCGATCGGGGAGCGCTCCGAGCGGGTCAGCGTGACGTGTGCGAACAGGGGGTTGCCCTTGAGCTTCTCCACCACCGCGGCCACGCCGTCGTGACGCCCGACCCGCAGGTTGTCGCGCTGGGCGACATCGTGGGTGAGGACGACCCGGCTCTCCTGCCCGATGCGGGACAGGACGGTGAGCAGCACGTTGCGCTCCAGCGACTGGGCCTCGTCGACGATCACGAACGCGTGGTGCAGCGAGCGCCCTCGAATGTGGGTGAGCGGCAGCACCTCGAGCATTCCCCGTGACACGACCTCGTCCACCACGTTGCGGTGGGTGACCGAGCCCAGCGTGTCGAAGACGGCCTGCCCCCAGGGCCCCATCTTCTCGCCCTCGGAACCGGGCAGGAAGCCGAGATCCTGGCCGCCGACGGCGTACAGAGGCCGGAAGACGATCACCTTCTCGTGCTGCCGGCGCTCCAGCACCGCCTCCAGTCCGGCGGCCAGCGCCAGCGCCGACTTGCCCGTCCCGGCCCTGCCCCCCAACGACACGATGCCGACGGCAGGATCCAGCAGCAGGTCGAGGGCCACCCGCTGCTCGGCGGAGCGCCCGTGCAGCCCGAACACCTCCCGGTCACTCCGGATGAGCCGCAGCGAGCGGTCGGGGTGCAGCCTGGCCAGCGCGGAGGATCCCCCGCCCCGGACCACCACGCCGGCGTGGCACGGCAGGTCGAGGGTCCCGGGGGCGGGCACCGTGCCCCGTTCGTAGAGCGCGTCCAGCGTGGCCACGTCGACATCGAGGTGGGCCATCCCCGTCCAGCCGGTGTCCTGGGCCAGCTCGTGGCGGTACTCCTCGGCCGCCAGTCCGACGGAGGCGGCCTTCACGCGCAGCGGCAGGTCCTTGGTGACGAGGACGACGTCCCGCCCTTCGCCGGCGTAGCTGAGCGCCACGGCGAGGATGCGCGTGTCATTGTCGTCGAGGCGGAAACCGGGGGGCAGCACCCGGGGATCTGTGTGATTGAGTTCCACGCGCACCGTGCCGCCGGCCTCGTTGACCGGTAACGGCACGTCGAGGCGTCCGTAGGCGATGCGGAGGTCGTCGAGGAAGCGGAGGGCGGTTCGCGCGAAGTACCCCAACTCCGGGTGGTGACGCTTCCCCTCGAGTTCGGTAATGACGACGAGGGGCAGGACGACCTCGTGCTCGGCGAAGAAACGCAGGGCGTTCGGATCGGAGAGCAACACCGAGGTGTCGATGACGTACGTCCTGGTGTCGACGCGCGGGCTGGTCGACGCGGATGCGTGGGCTGACGGGGCGATGGCGGTCACGACGGTCCTTCGTTCAGGGCCGAACGGACCTCGCCACCCGGCCTGTCGGAGTGGTTCAGCCGAGAGCATCCCGGTGGGGAAGCGGACTCATGGATTCCTCTCGCCAAGGGCACCCCTGGGGGCGTCCCTGACACCGACCCTAGGCCCCTCCACCGCCGCCACCCTGCCACGACACGCACGCCGCGCCTACACTCGCCCCATGACGGACCCACGCCACCCGCGAGGCGGCACTGCCCGACCAAGGCCCCCACGATGAGGTTCCGCAACCACCACGCGGGCTGCTGTGGGCTGAACCCCACCCGGCCCGACGGCAGCGAATGGTCGCACGTCCTGGGACTCCACGACGGCAGCACCGCCCACGCCGACACGGCCGCCGAGGTGCTGGAGGAACTGCTTCCGGGCTACCTCGCCGCGGACGCCGACGGGCGCCGATCGCGGCGCATCGCTCACGCGCACCGCGTGGCGTCCGCCGCACAGGAAGTCCGGATCACCGAGACCGTGGCGCGCGGCCTCCTCGACACCGACGACCCCGACCAGGCCACCCTGTTGCAGGTCTTGCGGGCCGACAAGGCACTTTCCCTGTTCCTGGAGACCGACGACTCCCCCGGCGAGCAGGCTGCCTGGCTCGCGCTTCCTGAGCTGGTGCTCGTGGCGACCAGTTACGCCCCGCACGAGGGGCCCGGGCGGATCGACGGCAACGTGGTCTGGCTCGACCCCGACACCGAGGACGGCTACCTGCGCAGCCTGCGGGACGCCGGCGCCTACGACTACTGGACGGCTCAGCGCCCGTAGCGGCGCTCGCGGTCCCCGTACGCCCGCAAGGCGCGCAGGAAGTCGACGCGCCGGAAGTCCGGCCACAAGGCCTCGCAGAAGTAGAACTCGCTGTGGGCCGACTGCCACATCAGGAACCCCGACAGCCGCTGCTCCCCCGACGTGCGGATGATCAGGTCGGGGTCAGGCTGGCCGGCGGTGTACAGATGCTCGGAGATGTCGTCGATCTCGAGTGAGTCGGCCAACTCCTGCAGGCGGGTCCCTTTCCGTGCTTCATCGGCCAGGAGGGCGCGCACTGCGTCCCGCAGTTCGTGGCGACCGCCGTAGGCGATCGCGACATTGACGTGCATCCGGTCCACCGAGGCTGTGTCGAACTCCACCGCGCGCAGGGCGTCCGCCATGGTCTCAGGGAGAAGGGTGAGGTCCCCGACCGGCTGGACGCGCCACCGTCCGGTCGCCGCGAGGTCGACGACGAGATCCTCGATGACACCGAGCAGCGGTTGGACCTCCTCGCCGGAGCTCCGGGTGAGGTTCTCGGTGGACAGCACCCAGAGCGTGACGACGCCGATTCCGACCTCGTCGCACCACTCGACGAACTGCTTGAGCTTCTCCGCCCCCGCACGGTAGCCGGCGACGAGCGGCTGGCCGGGAGCGTTGAGCCGGGCCCACCTTCGGTTGCCGTCGGCAAGGACGGCGACGTGACGCGGCAGTCGATCCCGGTCAAGCTCCGCGAGGAGCCGCTGCTCGTACGTCGAGTAGAGCAGCCCGGAAGGGTGCAGCCGGTCCGTCCAGTCGCGGAGACGCTCCAGCCAGGGCATGGGGTCACCCTATGCCTCGGGGGGCCCCGGACGCTGCAACCCGGTTGGAGCCTCCCGCTGGTCGCGCTACCCTTACCTACGTGAACGTAAGTTACGCCAAGTCAAGTAAGGGGGCCGACGCCTCCGCGGCCCCCGCTCCGCCCAAGCCCCGCCTCCGCGGGTGGCTGCACCTCGGGATGGCCCCCGTGGTCCAGCTCGCGGGGCTGATCCTGATGGTGCTGACCCCTTCCCTGCTCGGCCGGACGGGGGTCGCGATCTACCTCGCCTCTGCGTCGGTCCTGTTCGGCACGAGCGCGGCGTACCACCGCGGCAACTGGTCTGCCCGTGTGTCCGGAGTCCTCAGGCGCCTCGACCACGCGAACATCTTCCTGTTCATCGCCGGCACGTACACCCCCCTTGCGCTCCTCCTCCTGGACGGCACCTCGCGCACGATCCTGCTCACGCTCATCTGGGCGATCGCCGCCGCCGGCATCACGTTCAAGGTGATCTGGATGAACGCACCCCGCTGGCTCTACACCGCGTTGTACCTGCTCATGGGCTGGGCGGCGCTGGGCTGGCTCGGCCAGTTCTGGGCGTCCGGAGGTCCGGCCGTCGTCCTGCTCATCGCACTGGGCGGCCTGTTGTACACCGTGGGCGCCGTGGTCTACGCGCTCAAGCGTCCCGACCCCTCACCGACCTGGTTCGGGTACCACGAGATCTTCCACGCCTGCACGATCCTGGCTGCGATGGCCCACTTCGCCGCCATCGCCCTCACCGTCCTGGCCTGATCAGGCCCGCGTCCAGAGCGCTGTCCGGATGCCTGCCAACGTGGACGCCGGCGCGAAGCACCTCGTGCCACGGCACACGTAGGCGGTGCCGCCGGTCTCGACATCCTCGGTCGGATAATCAGTGACCGGCTCGTCCTGGGGCCCCGTCGTGACGACGCCCTCGGGCCCGATACGGGCAGCCCGGATCTTCTCCACCGGCGCCGCCGGCGCCACGACGACCGGCCGGTCGTCGAAGTGGTGCGCGAAGCCGGTGGTGCCGGGGCGTCCGGACATGATCGCCGACCCGGTGGGAGCCATCCGCCAGACGGCGCGCGCGGCCAGGTTGAGCGGGTCGCCGGTCGGATCGACCACCACGACGACCGCCGGCTGGAGCCCCTTGCGGGCCTCGTCCGCGGCGAGGAGGTCGGCCAACGCCGCAGGCGCGACGCGTGGGTTCGCCGCAACGGTCCCCCACGTCGTGGCCGCCGCCGCGTCCGCCCGGTCGAGGAAGTCGGGCCGGTCCGCCAGCAGGCCGACCTGCCGGAGGGCCTGAACCAGGCACAGGGTGCCGGACGGCGTGGGGTTGTCGGCGACGTCGCGGGGCCGGGCGAACAACTCCCCGGACGCCGCGTCGTAGAAGCCCCCGTCGTCGGCGCCGAACAGTTCCAGGGCCCGCTCGAGCAGCGTCACGGCGCGCTCCAGCCACTTCGCGTCCCCGGTCGCCCCGGCCAGGCGCGCCAACGCGTGGGCGAACGCCCCGTGGTCCTCGGCGAAGCCCACCACATCGGACGGCTCGCCCGCCAACGACGTCCGCGCCAGGACGCCGGCGTGCCAGTGCGCCTCCCACACCGCACCCGCCGCGGCGCTCGCGCGATCGAGCCACGCCCGCTCACCGAACACCAGGGCCGCCTGCACCAGCGCGTCGATCGTCCAGGCGTTCCAGGAGACGATCACCTTGTCGTCACGAGGGGGCGCGAACCGGTTGCCACGCACCTCGCGGAGCCTGGCGATGACACGGCCGAGCCGCTCGGGATCGGGGGCCCCCCGCAACTGCAGGGTGGAGAGCCCGTGTTCGAAGGTCCCGGCGGTGGTGACGTGGAACACCTGTTGGGCCCATTCAGCGTCCGCGGCGCCCAGGGCGTCGGCGAGTAACTCCGGGTTCCACACGTAGTAGATGCCCTCGTGGGCCATGCCCCGGATGTCGGCGGAGTCAGCGTCCAGGCTCGCCGCGAACGCCCCGCCCTCCAGGAGCATCTCGCGCTCGAGCCATCCCACGAGCGCCCGGACGACCCGCTCGAACAACTCCCGGAGGGAAGAGTCGTGATCCGCAGTGCGGCGCCACGCCCGCGTGTAGGCGCCGAGCAGGAGCCCGTTGTCGTAGAGCATCTTCTCGAAGTGGGGCACGACCCAGCCGGCGTCGACGCTGTAGCGGTGGAACCCGCCGCCAACCTGATCGTGGATGCCGCCCCGGGCCATCGCCTCGAGCGTCCTCTGGGCGAGGTCGAGCATGCCGGGCTCGCCCTTGACCAGCAGGGCGTCCACCAGCAGCGGCGCCGGGAACTTGGGGGCTCCACCGAAGCCGCCGTGGAGCAGGTCGAAGTCCGTTCCCACGGCGTCCAGGATCTCCCAGACGTCGGGCGGTTCCGGGGCCGTCAGAACCCGGTTGATCTCCGCGAGTTGGTCGACGATGACCGCCGCGCCCTCGAGGACCTCGCCGCGGCGGTCCCGCCAGGCGCCCGCGAGGGCCTCG
>CAZZGU010000057.1:9101-12417 GCA_964653755.1 uncultured Nigerium sp.
TGAGGGCATGCCGCCGGTGGGCTCGGGGGGGTAGTACGTGCCGGCGAAGAAGGGCCGGCCGTCCGGCGTGGCGAAGACGGTCATGGGCCAGCCCCCCTGCCCGGTCAGCGCCTGGGTGGCGCGCAGGTAGACGGCATCGACATCAGGACGCTCCTCGCGGTCCACCTTCACGGGGACGAAGTGCGCGTTGACGAACGTCGCGACGTCGGCGTCCTCGAAGGATTCGTGAGCCATGACGTGGCACCAGTGGCATGCCGAGTACCCGATGGACACCAGCAGCGGCACATCACGGCGCGCAGCCTCGGCGAGCGCCTCGGGCCCCCAGGGCCACCAGTCGACCGGGTTGGCGGCATGCTGGCGGAGGTACGGGCTCGTGCAGTCGGCGAGGCGATTCGGCATGCGCCAAACCCTACCGATTCCGGGCGGTCACCCCCCGGTCACCGTTCCCGGCGAACGGTCCGGACTCCGGGTGATCGGCGTCCACAGGCACGTCGATCTTGCGGAGGTGGTAGCGCATGTTGAAGAACAGACCCACCAGGACCAGCCCCAGGAAGGCCACCAACGCGAGGGGAAGCCACCCCGGCGACACCAGTTCGCCTAGATCGAGTAGAACCATGTGTCGAGCTTATCCGTGAGGTGGGTGTCAAGCCCAGCGAAAAGGTCGCACTCCGGGATCGACGTGGGCACCATCGACCGGATCAACTGGTAGTCCTCGGTGGGCCAGGCCGCCTGCTGGAGCTCCAGCGGGATCGCGAACCAGAAGCCATCGGGGTCGACCTGCGTGGCGTGGGCCCGGAGCGCGTCGTCCCGGACCGGGTAGTATTCGGCGCACCGGACGAATGTCGTGAGCCGCGCCTGGTGCTGGGGGTCATCGGGCCAGTTCTTCAGTCGATCCGAGTACGGCGAGGACAGTCCGTGTTCGTGCATGGCGCGATCCAGAGCGACGGCCCGGGCCCGGTGGAAGGTCATGTGGTAGTAGACCTTGCTCACCTGCCAGGGCTCGCCGTGTTCGGGCCAGGCGTCCGGGTCTGCGGCGGCGTCCACGGCTGCCAGCGAGATCTTGTGCGTCATGATGTGGTCGGGGTGCGGGTAGCCCCCGTTCTCGTCGTACGTCGTGAGGACGTGGGGCCGGAACGACCTGATGACCTCCACCAGCCGGCCTGCTGCCTCGTCGACGTCCTGCAGCGCGAAGCAACCGTCGGGCAGGGGGGGAAGCGGGTCCCCCTCGGGGAGCCCGGAGTCCTCGAAGCCCAGCCAGACGTGCTCCACGCCGAGGATGTCGCGGGCGCGCTCCATCTCCCGCCGCCGCAGTTCGACGATGGCGGCGGGGTCGTCCGGGGCGTCCATCCGGGGGTTCAGGATGTCCCCGCGCTCGCCCCCCGTGCATGTGGCCACCATGACCCGGACGCCCTGGGCGACATACTGGGCGACCGTCGCGGCGCCCTTGCTCGCCTCGTCGTCCGGGTGCGCGTGCACGGCGAGGAGTCGCAGCGGACGGCCCTGCGCGTCGACGCGGACCTGCGGACAATCAGCCATGGGCCCATTGTTCGGGACAGCGCCGCGATGTGCCAACCTCGCCCCGCGTTGTCACAATGGGCTCGTGACCGCCGAGACCGATGCCGCGCGCATCGCCCGCCGCTACCCGCGACCACGCCTGCCCCGGTGGGGCTGGATTCCGCTCGCGGTGGCGCTCGCACTCGTGGGCGGCGCCTGGCTGCTGTGGTCGGCGACCGTCCGCTCGAACCCGCCGGTGAGCGGCCAGGTGACCTCGTTCTCGGTCGTCTCGGACACCGAGGTGCAGGCGACGCTGACCGTCCAACGCCCCGACCCATCGGTGGCGGCCCGCTGCACCCTCGTGGCGCAGGCGGTCACGTACGAGAGGGTGGGGCAGTTGCCTGTGGAGATCGCTCCTTCCGGGGCGACGCTGGAGACCCATTCGCTCACGATCCGCACCTTCAAGCGGGCGACGTCGGTGTGGCTGGAGGGCTGCGTGCCCCTCCGGTGACACCGCCGTCCGCGGGGCCCGCCGAACCGGGGGTGCTATGTTGGAACAATGTCCGAAGACCAGGTTCCCGCCGTCTGGCTCACCCAGGAGGCGTTCGACAAGTTGGCTGGCGAGCTCGAGTTCCTCAAGGGTGAGGGTCGCACCATCGTCACGCGCAAGATTGCTCAGGCGCGGGATGAGGGCGACCTCTCGGAGAACGGCGGCTACCATGCCGCCCGCGAGGAGCAGGGTCAGCAGGAGGCGCGCATCCGCCAACTTGAGGCCATGCTGCGTGAAGCTCATGTCGGCGAGCCCGACCACTCCTCCGAGGTCGTGGCCCCCGGCATGAAGGTCACCCTCTGCTACGACGATGATCCCGAGGACACCGACACGTTCATCCTCGGCTCGCGTGAACTCATGGGCATCGCCGACACCCTGGTCGAGGTCTTCTCGCCGCAGTCCCCGCTCGGGGCGGCGGTCGTCGGCCTGCGCAAGAACGAGAGCGCCAGCTACGAGGCGCCCAACGGCGCCAGGATCGAGGTTCGCATCCTCGACTTCGAGCCCTTCGTCGGCTGACCCGGGGTCAGGCGTCCGCGCCGGCCCGCCGGGGACGGCGCTGCCGCGCGGGCTGCGCCAGCCCCTTGACGAAGGCGGACGCGAACGCCAGCAGGGGAATCGCCAACAGGGCCCCGGTGATGCCGGCCACCACGGCGCCGGCCGTGAGGCCGAGCAACACTGCCAGGGGATGCAGGTTCGCCGCCTTGCCCAGCAGCAGGGGCTGGAGGACGTTGCCCTCGATCTGCATGACGGCAACCGTGCCGCCGAGCATGATCAGCGCGGCGACCCAACCCTGCGTGACCAGGGCGAGCGCCACCGCCACGAACCCTGCCGACACGGCGCCGACGACGGGGATGAACGAGGCGAAGAACGTCAGCGCGAACAGGGCCGCGACCATGGGGACGCCGAGAGCCCAGGCGACGGCCGCGACGCCCACGGCGTCCACCGCGGCCACGACCACCGCGGCACCCATGTACCCGACCAGCGATCGCCAGCCGCGGTCCGCGGCAACGGACACCTTCCGCCAGTAGGGGCGGGGCGTGAGTGCGCCGGCCGTGCCCTCGAAGATCCCGCGGCCCTGATAGGCGAAGAAGAAGGTGGCCATCAGTGCCGTGACCAGGCCGGCGAGGAACTGCCCCACCGAGGCGGCGCCGGACGCGGCCATGGCCGCCAGCATCGCCCGGGAGCCGTTGACCCAGTCGGTGAGCTGCTGGATCCAGGAGTCGATCTGGGCGGCGTCGATGCGCTCTTTCGCCACCAAGTCAAACTGCAGCA
>CAZZGU010000058.1:0-12356 GCA_964653755.1 uncultured Nigerium sp.
GGCCTCGACGCACTCGTGGAGGAACACCGAGTTGAGGACGATCCGGGCGGCGGGGTTCAGCCCGAACGACACGTTCGAGATGCCGAGCGTGGTCTGGACGTCGGGGTGGCGCCGGCGGATCTCCCGGATGGCCTCGAGGGTCTCCAGGGCGTCGCGGCGGGTCTCCTTCTGGCCGGTCGCGATCGGGAACGTGAGGCAGTCGACGATGATGTCTGAGGTCTTCATGCCCCAGTCCTCGGTCAGCTGCTTGATCAGCCGTTCGGCGACGCGCACCTTCCACTCGGCGGTGCGCGCCTGGCCCTCCTCGTCGATCGTCAGCGCGACCACCGCGGCCCCGTGCTCGCGAACCTTGGGCATGACCGTGGCGAAGCGGGAGCCGGGGCCCTCGCCGTCCTCGAAGTTCACCGAGTTGATCACGCACCGACCCGCCAGACGCTCCAGGCCGGCCTCGATCACGGCCGGCTCGGTGGAGTCGAGCATCACCGGCAGCGTGACCTCGGTGGCCAGGCGGGCGGACAGCTCGGCCATGTCGCGGACGCCGTCGCGTCCGACGTAGTCGACGCAGAGGTCGAGCAGGTGGGCGCCCTCGCGGGACTGGCCCTTGGCGATCTCGACGCACGACTCCCAGTCGCCGGCCAGCATGGCGTCCCGGAACGCCTTGGAGCCGTTGGCGTTGGTCCGCTCGCCGACCGCGAGGTAGGCGGTGTCCTGGCGCAGCGGCACATCGGCGTAGAGCGAGGAGACGCTCGGGAGGTGAACGGGGCTGCGCGGCGCCAGCGGGCGTCCCCCGACCCGCTCGGCCAGGAGGCGGATGTGCTCGGGCGTCGTGCCGCAGCAGCCGCCCACCAGGCAGAGCCCGAACTCGCCGGCGTACTGGTCGAGAGCGTCGGTGAACTCCTGCGGGCCCAGGGGGTAGCGGGCCCCGTCGGCCGTGAGCTCGGGCAACCCGGCGTTGGGCATGACCGCAACCCCGGCGAGCGCGTGCCGCGACAGGTGTCGCAAGTGCTCGCTCATCTCGGCGGGGCCGGTCGCGCAGTTGAGGCCGATGACGTCGACTCCGAGCAGCTCCAGCGCGGTCAGCGCGGCTCCGATCTCGGAGCCCAACAGCATGGTGCCGGTGGTCTCCACGGTCACGTTGACGAGCACCGGACGGTCGACGCCGGCGTCCGCCATCGCGCGGCGCGCGCCGATCACGGCGGCCTTGGCCTGGAGGAGGTCCTGGCAGGTCTCGATCTGGAACCCGTCGACTCCCCCGCGGATCATCGCCGCAGCCTGCGTGTGGTAACCGTCGCGGAGCGCCGCGAACGGGGCGTGGCCGAGCGACGGCAGCTTGGTGCCGGGCCCCATCGACCCGAGCACCCACCGCGGGCGTTCCGCGGTCGACGCGGCGTCCGCGGACGCCCGCGCCAGCCGGGCCCCCGCCTCGGCGAGCTCGGCGATGCGGTCGGCGATGCCGTACTCCGCCAGCGCCGCGAGGTTGGCCCCGAAGGTGTTGGTCTCGATGCAGTCCGCCCCCGCCGCCAGGTAGGCGTCGTGGATGGCGCGCACCACGTCGGGGCGCGTCACGTTGAGGACCTCGTTGCAGCCCTCGTGGCCCGTGAAGTCGTCCAGCGTGAGGTCGAATCCCTGCAACATCGTCCCCATGGCCCCGTCCGCCACGAGGACGCGGCTGAACAGGGCGGAACGAAGGTCGCGGCTCACCGGGTCAGGATAGGTGATCGATAGAGTGGGCCGCATGTCCGAGACCGCCGCGCTGCGCCACCTGAGGCGTCCGGCGATCGTGGTCGCGTTCAGCGGCTGGAACGACGCCGGTGACTCCGCCACCGGCGTGATCGACCACATCGCCGACCTGCTGGACGCGGACTACGCGTTCGGCCTCGACCCGGACGACTACTACGACTTTCAGGTCAACCGCCCCCTCATCGTGCAGGGGACCGACTCCGAGCGCAGCATCGAGTGGTCCACGACCGAGGTGCTCGTCGCCCACGCCCACGCCCGCGATCTCGTCCTCGTCAGCGGCCCCGAGCCCGCGTTCCGCTGGCGGGCGTTCTGCACGGCGCTGGTCTCCGCGTTCCGGACCGTGCGCCCCGAGCGGGTCATCCTCATGGGCGCCATGCTGGCCGACGCCCCGCACAGCCGGGCCGTCCCGATCGCGGAGGACTCCACCGACTACGAAGGCCCCACGGGCATCGTCGGCGTCCTCACCCAGGCATGCCGCGAAGCCGGGCTGGCGACGACGACCCTGTGGGCGTCGGTGCCCCACTACGTGGCGGATCCCCCGAACCCCAAGGCCACGCTGGCTCTGCTGGGTCGCCTGGAGGACCTCCTCGACGAGACCCTGGACGTCCGCGACCTGCCCCACCACGCGGGGCTCTGGGAGGGGCGCGTGAACGATCTGGTCGCCGGCGACCCCGACATCACCGAGTACGTCGAGACCCTCGAGGAGGAGTACGACGAGGCCGTCTCGTCCGCCGACGAGATCGCGCTCGCCTTCGAGCGCTACCTGCGCCGCCGGGAGCGCTGACGGGTCTGGTGCCAGGCCCCCAGGATCGCGGCGGTCAGGCGAGGCCCTCCTGAATGCGGTCG
This sequence comes from uncultured Nigerium sp., assembly GCA_964653755.1. Classification (GTDB taxonomy): domain Bacteria; phylum Actinomycetota; class Actinomycetes; order Propionibacteriales; family Propionibacteriaceae; genus Propioniciclava. The sequence goes on from CAZZGU010000058.1 coordinate 2,587, forward strand.
ACCGCAGACTGCTCCTCGGCCGTGACGCCCTTGGAGGCCTCGGCGACCTGCTGGACGGCCGTGAGCACGACCTGCTTCAGGGCATCAGCCCACGCCGGATCCTTCGCTGCGACGAGGTGGACCGCGGCCTGGAGATTCGGGACGACGGAGGCGTCGAAATCCTGGGGTGAGGACGCCTCGGGCATGATCAGCCCGCCGGCGAGGAGATCGCGCAGCTCGCCGGGGGCGGCGGCCAGCGCCTTGGCCCCCGCTGCGCTCTCGCTGAAGGTCGCGAAGAAGCCGGGATCGGCCTTGGAAACGTACGCGAGCGCGCCCAGGACAGCGCGGCGGATGGAGTCCTTTTCCTGATCCGTGAAGTCAGCCATGGGCTCATCTTGACCGAGATCGCCCTCGCCTGTCACGACCCCCGGGGACACCCGGCGTCCCAGCCGCCGGTCCCAGCGACCCTCCGGCGGGGCGACACCCCGGATCTCCGCGACCAGACGGGTGATCGCGTCGGTGATACGACGCGTCGCCTCGGCGATGTCGTCCGGACGATGGGCCTCCAGCCCCTCGAGGTCGACGGGGTCACCGACGCGCACGGTGTACCGCTTGCGGGGGAACAGCCGCGGCCACGTGGGCCCGTCGCCCGGCATGATGTCCTGGGCGCCCCACTGCGCGACCGGCACCACCGGGCAACCGGTGCCGAGGGCGAGCCTCGCGGCACCGGGGTAGGCGGTCATCGGCCACAGGTCGGGGTCGCGGGTGATCGTCCCCTCGGGGTAGAGCGTGACGCACTCTCCGGCGCGCAACGCATCCAGCGCGGCGCCCAGGGCCTCGACGGACCGGGTGGTGTGCCGGTGGACGGGGATCATGCCGGCGAGGTGACCGAGGCGCCCGAGCACGGGCAGGTCGAAAAGCTCGGCCTTCGCCAGGAACCGGGGCCACCGGCCACCCCACACGAGGGCGAAGTTGAGCAGGGGCGGGTCTGCGTAGCTGATGTGGTTGACCGCGACGACGATGCCCCCGGATGGTGGGATCTTCTCCAACCCGGACCAGTCCAGGTCCACCAGGCGCGTGAGGACGAACTGCTCCAGCTTCGCGATCCGGACGTACCAGGGGTGCGCCGGCAGCGGGTTGACCTCCCGCAAGGGCCGGCGCGCGAGGGCGTCCGAGTCACCCATCAGTGACAGGCGCAGAACGCGTCGACCTGCTCCTTCAGCCCGCGCACCACGGCGTCGGGATCATCGGCCTTGTACACCGCGGAACCCGCCACGAACACGTCCGCGCCGGCCTCGGCGCACCGCTCGATCGTCTTCGCGGAGACGCCGCCGTCGACCTGGATCCAGAGCTCCTGGCCGGTCTTCCTGGCCAGCTCGCGGGTGCGGCGGATCTTGGGGAGCATGATGTCGAGGAATTTCTGCCCACCGAAGCCCGGCTCCACGGTCATGATGAGGATCATGTCGAACTCGGGCAGCAGGTCCTCGTAGGGGGCGATGTCGGTCATCGGCCGCAGCCCCAGGGACGCCCGCGAACCGAGCTTGCGGAGGGTGCGGGCGAGCCGCACCGGCGCGTAGGAAGCCTCGACATGGAACGTCACGGACTCGCAGCCGATCTCGGCGTAGCCGGGGGCCCATCGGTCGGCCTCCTCGATCATGAGGTGCATGTCGAGGAAGCGGTCGGGATGGTTGCGACGCAGGCACTCGACGACCGGCAGCCCGAACGTGAGGTTGGGGACGAACCGGTTGTCCATGACGTCAAGGTGCACCGCGTCGGCGCTGGGGATGCGGCGGATCTCGTCGTCGAGGCTGGCGAGGTTCGCGTTCAGGATGCTGGGATGAATTCGGTTGCCCACAGGCCAACTCTACCCACGGCCGACCCTCAGCAGGGCGAGGAACATCGCATCGGTGCCGTGCCTGTGGGGCCACAGCTGGACGTACGGACCCAGCGCGGCACCGGGCACCTCGGGCAGGTGGTCGGCGGCCGGCAGGACCGTGATGTCGTCCCGGCCGGCCAGGACGGCGTCCAGCACCGCCGTCGTCTCCGCGCGGTGGGGCGAGCAGGTCACGTAGGCGACGACCCCGCCGGGAGCGGCGGCGTCCAGGGCGGAGGCCAGCAGGCGGCGCTGGAGGGGCACGAGGGTGTCCAGGTCGGCCGGACGCCGGCGCCACCGCGCCTCGGGCCGCCGCCGCAGCGCCCCGAGCCCGGTGCACGGGACGTCTGCCATGACACGGGCGAACGCGCCGGCGCGCCAGGCGGGCCGCGTCCCGTCGGCGGCGATCGTCACCGGCGCCAGGGGGTTGCCGGCGTAGCCGCGCAGGGCCTGACGCACGAGCCGGGCGCGGTGTTCGGCCAGCTCGGAGGCGACAAGCCGCTCCCCCCGCGCCAGTGCCAGCCCGGCCAGGAGTGCCGCCTTCCCGCCGGGGCCCGCGCACAGGTCCAGCCAGGGCCCAGCCGGTGCGTCCACGCGCGACAGAGCCCAGGCGACGAGCTGCGAGCCCTCATCCTGGACGCCCGCCCGGCCGGTGCGCACCGCGTCCAGCTCGCCGGGGTTGCCCGCGCGGCGGACGCCGAAGGGCGAGAAGGGGTCCGGTTCCCCACCCAACTCGGCGAGCGTGGCCAGCCCCGGGCGAATCACGAGGTTGGTGACGGGGGGCACGTTGTTCGCGGCCAGCGCCTCCTCGGCCTCCGCTCCCAGCAGATCGACGTGCGCCTGCGCGATCCACCGGGGGTGGTGGGTGCGGGTCGCCAGCGCACCGACCTCGTCCTCACCGGCGGAGAGCTCCCCGACCCAGGCGTCGAGGTCGCGCACGGCGACCCTCCGCAGCACGGCGTTGACCAGGCCGGCGACACGCTCGCCAACCTCGAGGGCGGCCAGGTCCACCGTCGCCGCCACGGCCGCGTGACAGGGCACGCGCGTGGACAGGAGTTGGTGGGCTCCCAGCCGCAGGGCGTCCAGGACCTCGGGCTGCAGGGATTCGGGCTCCCGCCCGGACGCCGCCTTGAGGACCCGGTCGTAGGTGCCCTGCAGCCGGCACGTGCCCGACACGAGCTCGGTCACGAAGGCGGCGTCCCGGGCGTCGAGGCGGGCCTCGGCGAGAACCCGCGCAGTCTCCAGGTTGGCGTAGGCGACGGCGCCATTCACGGCGCGCAGGACCTGGAAGGCCGCGGTGCGGGGCCGGTCGGTCCGGCGGCGGGGGCGGGGCGGGCCGGGCATCAGCCGAGGCAGACGGTCGGGGCGCGGAGGCCGCGGGCCCAGTCGGTCGCGGCCATGACCTTGCGCCCCTGGGGCTGCACCTGCAGCAGTTCCAGGGCGACGGTGCCGGTGCCGACGAGCACTCGGCGCCGATCCACGCGGACCTCCCCGGGAGCCAGACCCTGCTCGACCGTGGGGCGCGCCAGCGCGACCCGGAACCGTTCCCCGTCCAGGAGTGTCCAGGCCATGGGCTCGGGTGAGCAACCCCGGATGAGTCGGTCGAGCTCCACGCCCTCGCGCGCCCAGTCCAGGCGCGCCTCGGCGACGGTGATCTTCGGGGCCAGGGACACCCCCAGTTCCTCGTCCTGGTCGAGGGGCTCCCGGTCGGGCAACTCGTCCAGGGTGTCGACGAGCAGCTCGGCGCCCTCGCGGGCCAGCAGGGCGAGCACCTCCCCGGCGGTCTCGGTCCCGACGAGGGGGTGGATGAGCGAGCCGTACACGGGCCCGGCGTCCAGGGCGCGCACGAGGCGGAAGGTGGTGGCGCCGGTCACCGGGTCGCCCGCCATGATCGCGCGCTGCACGGGGGCGGCCCCGCGCCAGCGGGGCAGCAACGAGAAGTGGAGGTTGATCCAGCCGTACCGCGGGATGGCAAGCACCTCGTCCGGCAGGAGCGCCCCGTAGGCGACGACCGCGCAGGCGTCCGGGGCGAGCCGGGCGAGGGTCTCCGCGAAGCCCGGGTCGCGCGGGTGTGCCGGCTTCAGCGCCGGGACGCCGTGGGCGTCCGCCCAGGCGCCCACAGGGCTGGGGACGGGCCGTGCGCTGCGGCCGCGGGGGGCGTCCGGCCGGGTGACGACGGCCATCAGCTCGTGGGAAGAGGCGGCCACGGCCTCCAGCGACGGGAGGGCCACCTCAGGGGTTCCAGCGAAGACCAGGCGCACGCCGTCAGCCTAGCCCGCTCAGTCCACGACCCAGGGGTCGACCCGGACGCGCACCGCACCCGGGGCCTTGCGCGCCGAGCGGCGCGCGGCCGCGTTCGCGACGGCTGCCACCAGGGCGGACGCCGCGTCGCCGGGCTCGGCGCGCAGGGTCGTCCGCCAGCGGTCGTCGGCCAACTCCAGGGGGCCGAAGGTCTCGACGCCGGGGACCGCGGCGGCCGCGTCCGCCAGTTCCTGGACGGCCGCCTGGCCGCCGTCCACCACCACGAGCTTCGCGGCCGGCGGAAAGCGTGTCTCGCGCCGCTCTGCCAGCTCGCGCTCGGCGAAGCCCGTGGCGTCCAGCCGCACGAGGGCCTGGAGCGCGCGCGAGTCGGCCTCCCCGACCGCGAGAACTGTGCCCCCGGCCGACGCCGGGCGGACGAGGGCGCAGGCCGTGAGCCAGCGGCGCAGCGCCTCCTCCGCGGCCCGCAGTTCGGGGCGCCCGAGCAGGACGCCGGCGTCGAGCAGGACGGCGGCGGAGTACCCGTGCGAGGGCAGCGGTTCGGTGCCCGGGGTTGCCAGCACGAGGGCGGGGTCCGGCCCGACGGTGGCCACGCGGTGCGCCGACCACGACTCGACGACGGTCACCCCGGGGAAGGCCCGGGCGATCTCCTCGGCGGTGCGGGCCACGCCGACCCGCGGGGCGCGTAGTCCTGTGGCACCGCACGCGGGGCAGGCCCAGCCCGGCGGCAGGGGGCCGCACGACGGGCAGACCAGCGTCAGCCCGGCGGGCGAGCGCTCCCCCCGCACCGGTTGCGCGCAGGCGGGGCAACGCGCGGTGGCTCGGCACCGAGCGCACGCCACCGATGCCGCGTACCCCGCGCGCGGAACCTGAAGGAGCACCGGTCCCGACGCCAGCCCGGCGCGAATCACGACGAACGCGTCGTGGGGCAGCCGGGCCGCGCGGGCGTTCGGGTCGCGTTCCAGCGCGACGTCGTGGTCGGTGGCCACGCGCGCCAGGGGACCGGCGCGGCGCCGGGCTCGGCGCGGCAGGTCGAGCGACCCCAGCCAGCCCCGCTCGACGAGCGCCTGCGTCTCCGCCGAGCGCCCGTACCCGGCCAGGAGCAGTCCGCAGGAATCGAGCGAGGCGCGCAGGGCGGCCACCTCCCGGGTGTGCGGGTAGGGCGCTCGCGGTTCGGCGAACGCGTCGCTGCCCTCGTCCCACACGGCGACAAGCCCGAGGTCGCGGACCGGGGCGAAGACCGCCGACCGGGTCCCGACGACGAGCCGGACGCCGCCCCGCGAAGCGGCCAGGAAGGCCCGGTAGCGGGGGGCCGGGCCCAGGTCGGCGCTCAGGACCACGAAGCTGCCCGCCCCGAACGCCTCGGTGCAGCGCGCCGCCAGGACGCCCACGGCGTCCGCGTCCGGGACGACGAGGATCACCGCACGGCCGGAGGAGAGGGTGGCGCGGGCGGCGTCCACCAGGCCACCCGCCCAGTCACCGGGGCCCCCGAACACCGGCACCGGCGTCCAGGCGGCCCGGATGTTGCGGCCGGCCGCCAAGGCGGCGAGCCAGGCGTCGGCGTCCGGCCCGGTGAGGATGCCGGGAGCGGAACCTTGCAGGGCGGGTTCCGGATAACGGGGCGGTTCGGCGGTCTCGGTGGCGGCATGGCGGGGCGGAACGGCGAGGCGGGCCACGTCTGCGAACGTCCCGGCCCAGTGATCGGCGACGGCGCGCACGAGCCGGGCGACCCCGGGGTGCAGGACGACCTCGGCCGACGACACGCGTTCCAGCGGCGCAAGGCGGCCGGCCTCGAGGTCGCTGGAGTCGGTCAATTCGACGATGAAGCCGTCCCGGAGCCGTCCGGCGAAGCGGACGCGGCACCGGACGCCGGGGCGCGCGAGGGCCACGAACTTCTCCGGGACGCGGTAGTCGAACAGTCGGTCCAGGTGCGGCAGCGAGACGTCCACCGCGACCCGCGCGATGGGACCCGCCTCGGGACCGGCGGGCTCGCCGGCCACGGACTCAGCCGCGGACGGCAGCGGCCAGGGCCTCGGCGCGGTCGGTGCGCTCCCAGGTCATGACCTCGAGTTCGCGACCGAAGTGCCCGTAGTTCGTCACCTGCCGGTAGATCGGACGCAGCAGGTCGAGGTCGCGGATCACGGCTGCGGGGCGCAGGTCGAACACCGCCAGGACGGCGTCCCGGATCTGGCCCAGGGGGACCCGTTCGGTCCCGAAGCACTCCGTGTGGAAGCCGACCGCGTGCGCGCGGCCGATCGCGTAGGAAACCTGGACCTCGCAGCGCTCGGCCAGCCCGGCCGCGACCACGTTCTTGGCGATCCACCGCATGGCATAGGAACCGGACCGGTCCACCTTCGAGGGGTCCTTGCCGGAGAACGCTCCCCCGCCGTGGCGGGCCATGCCGCCGTACGTGTCGACGATGATCTTGCGCCCGGTGAGTCCGGTGTCGCCGAGCGGGCCCCCGATCACGAACTTTCCCGTGGGGTTGATGTAGGTCTTCAGCCCGGCGCTGCCGATGTCGTAGCCGGCGAGCACCGGATCGATCACCTCGGCCCGGACGCCCGACGCGACCGTCGTCTGGTCCACCGACGCCAGATGCTGGGTCGAGACCACGACGGTGTCGACGCGGACGGGACGGTCGCCTTCGTACTCGATGGTCACCTGAGTCTTGCCGTCCGGGAGCACCCACGGCAGGATCCCCTGCTTGCGGACGGCCGCCAACCGCTCCGACAGGCGGTGCGCGATGTCGATGGGCAGCGGCATCAGCGTGGGGGTGTCCGTGCACGCGTAGCCGAACATCATCCCCTGGTCGCCCGCCCCCTGCAGGTCGAGGGGGTCGGTCGCGGCCGTCAGCCGCGCCTCCTCGGCGGTGTCGACGCCCTGGGCGATGTCCGGGGACTGCTGGCCGAGGCTGACCAGGACGCCGCACGTGTTGCCGTCGAAGCACTTCTCGTGGGAGTCGTACCCGATCTGGAGAATGGTGTCGCGGGCGATGCCCGCCACGTCGGCGTAGGCCTCGGTCGTCACTTCTCCGGCCACCAGGACCGTGCCCTTGGTGACGAGTGTCTCGACCGCCACCCGGCTGGCGGGATCCTCCGTGAGCAGCGAGTCCAGGACCGCGTCCGAGATGGCGTCGGCGACCTTGTCGGGGTGGCCCTCGGTGACGGACTCCGAGGTGAACAGGCGGCTCACTGATCCTCCTTGCGGGCGCCGGCGACGGCGTCCAGAATGCGGTGCGCGACGACGGACTTGTCGCCGCTGGCCCGGGCGACGACACCGTCGCGCCCGAGGATGGTCACGGTGTTGCGAGCCTCACCGAAGACGGCCCCGCCGCTCACGTCGTTCAGGACGAGCAGGTCGCAGCCCTTGCGGGCCAGCTTGGCCCGGCCGAGCGCAAGGAGTTCGTCGGCGTCCGGGGCGGTCTCCGCGGCGAAGCCGACGATCACCTGGGGGCGGGGACGGCGGCGGGCGAGGGTGGCGAGCACGTCCATGGTCTGGGTGAGCCGCAGCTCGAGCCCTGCGGCGCCGGACTTCTTGATCTTGTCCGCGCTGCGCGTGGCCGGCGTGAAGTCGGCCGGCGCAGCCGCCATGACGATGACGTCGGCGGTGCCGGCCAGGCGGGTCATGGCCGCTCCGAGGTCCGCCGTCGAGACGACAGGCTCGACCCGGACACCCGCCGGGAGCGGCTGGGTGACGTTGGCCGCGACGAGCGTCACCTCGGCGCCGCGCAGCGCGGCGGCCCGGGCGATCGCGATGCCCTGCAGGCCGGAGGAGGCGTTCCCCAGGAAGCGGACCGGGTCAAGGTGCTCATGGGTTCCGCCACCGCTGACCACGACGTGGAGACCGGCCAGGTCCCGGGCACGCACGGCCGCCACCGTCGCGTCGTCGCCGAGCAGCGAGAGCGCCACCTGCACGATGTCGTGGGCCTCCGGGAGGCGTCCGGGGCCGGAGTCTGCGCCGGTGAGGCGACCTGCGGCCGGGTCCATGACGAGGACGCCGCGCTCCCGCAGTGTCGCGACGTTGGCGCGCGTGGCGGCGTGCTCCCACATCTCGGTGTGCATGGCCGGCACCATGAGGACCGGGCAGCGGGCCGTGAGCAGCACGCTGGTGAGGAGGTCGTCGGCTCGCCCCTGGGCCGCGCGGGCCAGCAGGTCGGCGGTCGCGGGGGCGACGACGACGAGGTCGGCCGCCTGACCGAGCCGGACGTGGGGGACCTCGGCGACGTCGGTGAAGACGTCGGTCCGCACGGGGTGGCCGGACAGCGCCGCCCACGTGGCTTCGCCGACGAAGTTCAGGGCGTTGGCGGTCGGCACGACGGTGACGTCGTGCCCGGCGTCGCGGAGGCGTCGGACGACCTCGCACGCCTTGTACGCGGCGATGCCCCCGGACACGCCGAGGACGATGGCGCTCACGGCTGTGCCCGCGGCCCGGCCGTCAGGCCAGGTCGTCGGCGTCGAAGGGACCCAGACCGAAGTCGGGATCAGCCTCGGCTTCGGCGCGCGCCGCGGCCTCGGCCTCGGGGTCGATCTGCGTGCACACCAGGACGTCGGCCGCGATCTCGCGGAGCGCGATGGTGAGCGGCTTCTCCTGGACGTTCGTGTCGACGAGCGGGCCGACGTTCTCGAGCAGGCCCTCACCCAACTGCGAGTAGTACGCGTTGATCTGACGCGCGCGCTTCGCGGCGAACAGCACGAGGCGGTACTTGGAGTCGACCTTCGCCAGGAGATCGTCGATCGGGGGATTGGTGATCCCCTCAGGAATGTGAGTGCTCAAGATCGTCCTTCTCGGGATTGGCCGGCAAGCCCAGCAAGGTTACCAACTCGCTCACGGTCTCGCCCAATCGGTCGTTGACGACCACGTGATCGAACTCCTCCGCCGCGGCCATCTCGACGCGGGCCGTCGCGAGGCGTTGCTGCATCTGGCGGGGCGTCTCGGTGCCCCGTCCGGTCAGCCGATCCACCAGCACCGACCACGTCGGAGGGGCCACGAACACATAGCGCGCGCCGGGGAGCCTTGCGCGAACCTGCCGTGCCCCCTGAAGGTCTATCTCGAGGATCGCGTGGCGTCCCGCTGCCACGGCCTGAAACACCGGCGCGGCGGGCGTCCCGTAGCGGTGACGGCCGTGGACGACAGCCCATTCCAGCAGGGCGTCGTCGGCGACCAGGCGATCGAAGTCCTCGTCGGTGAGGAAGAGGTAGTGAACGCCGTGCACCTCCCCGGGGCGGGGCGGCCGCGTCGTTGCGGACACCGAGACCCACACGTCGGGGCGGCTTCGGGAGAGGAGCGACACCACGGTCCCTTTGCCCACGGCCGTCGGGCCGGAGATGACCGTGATGTCTCCCGTCACTTGAACTCTGCCTTCAGCCCGGCGATCTGGTGGCGGCCGAGCCCGCGGATGCGACGGTTCGCCGCGATGTCGAGTCGCTCCATGACGGCGGCGGCACGCTTCTCACCGACGCGCGGCAGGGACTTGAGCAGGTCGACGACCTTCACGTGGGCGAGGACCTCGTCGGCACCGGCGACGTCGAGCGCCTCGGGCAGCGTCAACTCGCCGCTCCGGACCTTCGCCTTGAGCTCGGCGCGCGTACGCCGGGCCTGGGTGGCCGCGGCGCGCGCGGCTTGCAATTGTTCGCTGGTCAGCTGTGGGATGGACACGCAT
>CAZZGU010000059.1:0-8374 GCA_964653755.1 uncultured Nigerium sp.
CGCGGTGTCGGTGGCGGCGCTGGCGGTGATCGACATGGTCAAGGGGATGGACCGCTTCGCGCACATCGCCCACATCCGGCTGCTGGCCAAGGAGGGCGGCAGGTCCGGAACCTGGCGGCGCCATGAGTGAGGTCGGCTTCGACGCGGTCATCCTCGCGGGCGGGCAGGGCTCCCGGATGGGCGGGGTCAGCAAGGCCGACCTCCTCGTCGCGGGGGAGCGGCTGCTCGACCGGGTGCTGCGCGCCGCCGCCGGCGCCCGGACGCGCGTGGTCGTGGGGGACGTCGAGGTGCCCGCGGGCGTGCTGCTGACGCGGGAGGACCCGCCGGGCACCGGCCCCGCGGCCGGCATCGTGGCCGGACTGGACGCCGTGGCGACGCCCAGCCCCTGGACCCTCGTGCTCGCCTGCGACCTGCCCGACGCGCCCGCGGCCGTCACCGAACTGCTCGACGCGGCGACCTCGGCCCTCGCGGACGCCGATGCCGTCTGCCTCACCGACGGCGACGGCGCCCCCCAGCACCTGCTGGCGCTCTACCGGACGCCGCCGCTCCGGGCCGCCTGCGCTGCCTACGGCGACCCCCGCAACCGCTCGGTGCGACGCATGGTCGCACCCCTTCGTCTGGCCGCGGTCACCGGCGGGCGGGCGTCCGCCGACGACATCGACACCTGGGACCAACACGCCCGCTGGAACGAACAGGAGAACCCCCACCATGAGTGATCACGAGGACCGGAGCGGCTGGCGGCCGTTCATCGACCGCGCGTGCGCGTCGGTGGGGGTGGACCCCGCGATGGTCAACGAGGACATGATCCTCACTCTCACCCGGGAGGTGGCCCACTCCGGAGCCCGCCCGATGGCCCCGGTGAGCGCGTTCATCCTCGGGCTCGCGGCGGGCGCGCAGGAGCGCCCCGACGTGGAGGCCCTGCGCCTGAAACTCGAGGAGGCCATCCTCCAGGCGCCTACCCCGTCGAACGCCTGATGGCCACCGTCCGGTACTTCGCCGCCGCGGCCGAGGCCGCGGGTACGGCGTCCGAGACTGTGCCGGCCGCCACGTACGCCGCCCTGCTTGATGCCGTGCGTGCCGGCCGCGGGGAGGGGTTCGCCGCGATCCTGGGCCGGTGTGCGGTCCTGGTCGACGGGCGCAGGCTGAACGATGGGGCGACCGCCTTGGCGCCCGACGCGCGCGTCGACGTCCTGCCACCCTTCGCGGGCGGGTGACTCCGCCGCCATGACCACCGGCTCACACAATGCGGAAGATCGCGCAGGGTAGTCCCTGCGCGATCTTCCGCATTGTCGATGATTTAGGACAGGTGGATGCGGCAGCCGCCGTCACCCGGCACGGACCGCTCCAGCAGGACGCCGTCCCCGCCGCCGAGCCGTCGCAGGACGCCGTGGATCATGCCCTCGTGCAGTGCACACAGGAAGGGTGCCTGGCCGCGAAGACCCTGGTCGCCGGCGTTGACGAGCGGGCACGCGTGGAGCACCAGGGTGGCGCCCTCCTGGCCCTGCTCCACCCTTGGGGCGAAGCCGAGAATGTCGAGGACCTCGATGAGGGCCTCCATCGGTGGCCCTGCGGTGTCCTCGTAGGGCCGAGCTCGATCGTCCCCCCACAGTTCGCCGATCATGCGGGCGTCCTCGGCACCGCCGCCGTTCTGGATCTGGTAGCGCGCCACGGCACCCGCGAGCTGGCTGTACTCCCGGGCGTGCACGGCGGCCAGCGCGCGACGTCCGTGAGGCGTGACGGTGAAGCCCTGGGGGCGCCGCCCCGGACGGCTCTGGGCGAGCAGCCGAACGTCCACGAGACCGTCGGCGTGGAGGCGGTCGAGGTGCTGGCGCGTGCTGTTGGGGTGACCCCCCAGGCGAGCCGCCACCGCGGCCAGCGTCACGGGGTCGGTGGCGGACAACTCGTCCACAGCCCGAAGGGCTCGCTCACGCGCAGCACTGAGGGGCTGCGGTGCCCCCCGGGTTGTTCCGTTCGGGACGGTCATGGGCCTCAGCCTAGTCGTTGTTACAGGTGTTTTGGAGTATCTTGCTCACTCATGACCGACATCGACATCGCGCCGCGCCGCGCCGCCGCCGGGGGCTGCAATTGCGGCTGCTCCTCCCGGGAAGAACTCCCTGAACTCGACGCCCGCCTGATTCCGCCGGCCATCCGGCACGGCGCCATCTTCGGGGCCCTGGATTCGCTCGCGCCCGGAACCGCACTCGCCCTCGTTGCCCCCCACGATCCCATCCCGTTGCTGCGCCAGATCGGCGAGCGCTACGGGGACGACGTCGAGGCCACCTACCTCGTCAGTGGGCCGGAGACCTGGCGGGTCCGCCTCGCGCGTCAGGCCTGACCCGGCCCCCTCTCCCGGACGCCCGCGCGAGCGTCAGCCGCCGATCGCACTCATCGGGCGCGGCGGCTGCAGGAAGCCGGGCTCGTCGATGCCGTGGCCGGGCTGCTTGCCGGCCACGCACGCCCGGATGATCGCGACGAGTTCGGCGTCCGGGACGCCCGCGCGCAGCGGCGTCCGGAGATCAGACTCGGTACGGGCGAACAAGCAGGAGCGCACCTGCCCGTCAGCGGTCAGTCGGAGCCTGTCGCAGTTTCCGCAGAACGGGCGGCTCACGGACGCGACGATGCCCACGACGTCCGGGCCGCCGTCGACGAGGTAACGCTCCGCCGGGGCCGCCCCTCGCCCCGGCAACGCCGTGAGGGTGACCTCGGCGGCGAGGGCTGCCTGGATCTCGTCGGCGCTCACCATGCCCGTCCGGGTCCAGGTGTGGCCGGCGTCCAGCGGCATCTGCTCGATGAACCGCAACTCCAGCCCGCGCTCCCGCGCCCACCGCAGCAGGGCGAGGGCCTCGTCGTCGTTCACCCCCCTGATCAGCACCGCGTTGAGCTTCACGGGCGCCAGTCCGGCGTCGACGGCGGCCTCGATGCCGGCGATCGTGTCGGCAAGCCGGTCGCGCCGGGTCAGTTGCAGGAAGCGGTCCGGGCGCAGCGTGTCGAGCGAGACGTTGACCCGGGCGAGGCCCGCGTCCCGCAGGGCGACGGCCTGCCCCGCCAGGCCGATCCCGTTGGTGGTCATCGACACCTCGGGACGCCCGCGTGGTCCCTCCAGCGCCGCGATCCCGGCCACCACGTCCACGAGGTCGGGGCGCAGCAGCGGTTCGCCTCCGGTGAGGCGCACCTCCTCGACGCCCTCCGCGACGGCGATCCGGACGACCCGGAGAAGTTCCGGCAGGGTCAGCAGGGTGGCGCGCGGCAGCCACGGGACGCCCTCGGCGGGCATGCAGTAGGTGCACCGGAGGTTGCAGTGGTCGGTGAGCGAGATCCTCAGGTCCCGGTGGATCCGCCCGTGGGTGTCCATCAGGACCGGCCGGGCGGTCACCCTGCGCCGTCCCCGTCGACGTCGGCGTCCAGCCCGAGTCGGGACCACACGGCGCGGCCGCCCGCCTCAAACTGCTGCTTCCAGATGGGGAGTTCGTCCTTCACGGCCTCGACGAGGGCCGGGCACAGGGCGAACGCCAGCTCCCGGTGTGGGGTCGCGACAGCGGCCACCAGAGCGACGTCGCCGACCTCGAGACGTCCAACCCGGTGCGAGAGCGCGACGCGGGCGGAGGCGTCCGGATCGCCCTCGGCCAGGACGCGCTCGGCGATCGCGCCGATCAGGGCGGGCGCGTCCGGGTGGAAGCTGTAGTCGATGCCGGTCACCTCGCCGCGGGCCTCCGGGTCGTGGTTGCGGATGCGCCCCACGAAGACCGCCACGGCGCCGGCCCGCTCGTCGGAAACCAGCGCGAGGTGGGCCTCGACGTCGAGGGGGTCGTGGGTGACCGCGGCGAGCAGGACCGGCATCAGTGGTCGCCTCCCGCGAGCTGGTCGAGCAGGTGCGGCACCAGGGGCAGCAACACCTCAAGGCCCTCACGCACGGCGTCCGGCTTGCCGGGAAGGTTGACCACGAGCGCTCCCGGGTGCACCGACGTGGCGTCGACGGTCCCGGCGATCCCGCGGCTCAGGTAGGCGTGCGGTGCGTGCTCGCCGCCCCGCGCCCGCAGGAGCTCCATGAGCCCGGGCAGCTCCCGGTCGATGACCATTCGGGTGCCCTCCGGGGTCCGGTCGCGGGGACCCACCCCCGTGCCCCCGCTGGTCAGGACAACCCGGACGCCCCGGGCCACCGCCTCGCGCAACGCCCGGGCGACTGACTGGGCTCCATCCGGCACAACCGAGGCGTCGGCGTCGTACCCCGCAGCCCCGAGCAGGCGGACGGCCAGCGGCCCCGACAGGTCCTCGCGAACGCCTGCCGCAGAGCGGTCCGAGACTGTCACCACGTGGGCGGCGTCACGGCGTTCGGCGGTCATGCGGGTACGGTACCCAGCCGCGCCAACACTGTCACCTGACATTGCTGAACACCCCAGTGGCAGCGGAGTAGGGTGAGCCGCAGGGCCGGTCGGCCCCCAGAGTCGATCTCCCAACGAAGGGGCGAAGATGGACACACCCACGCCGCGGGACATGACCCAGCTGCCGGACCTCGCCCGGGGAAGCGCGCGCGTCGGGCCGACCCGGACACGGATGCCGATCTACGTGGACCTGCTGCCGCCCTGCAACAGCGCCTGCCCCGCCGGGGAGAACATCCAGGAGTGGCTCCGGCTGGTCAAGGCCGGCCAGTCCGAGGCCGCCTGGCGCGAACTCGTCAAGAACAACCCGTTCCCCGCCATCCACGGGCGCGTCTGCTACCACCCGTGCGAGGCGGCCTGCAACCGCGTGGAACTCGACGGCGCGGTCTCGATCCACTCCGTGGAGCGCTACCTCGGCGACCTGGCGATCGAGGAGGGCTGGCGGTTCAACCGGCCGGCGTTCGCCACCGGCCGGCGGGTCCTCGTCGTCGGCGCGGGCCCCTCCGGGCTGTCGGCCGCCTACCAACTGGCGATGATGGGCCACGAGGTGGAGGTCCGCGACGGGTCGCCGCTTCCGGGAGGCATGATGCGCTACGGCATCCCCGAGTACCGCCTCCCCCGTGACGTGCTGGACGCCGAGGTGCGCCGCATCATGGACCTGGGCGTCCGCATCACCAACAGCGCGATGATCGACGACCTCATGGCCGAGCAGGCCGCGGGCAACTTCGACGCGGTGTTCGTCGCGATCGGAGCGCACCTGTCCAAGCGCGTGGACATCCCCAACATGGACGCCTCCCGCATGATCGACGCGGTGACGTTCCTCCGCGACGTCGCCTCCGGCGCCCGGCCCGACGTCGGACGCCGGGTCGCGGTCTACGGCGGCGGCAACACCGCCATGGACGCCGCCCGCGTGGCCCGCCGCCTGGGCGCGGACGATTCGATCATCATCTACCGGCGCACCGAGGAGCAGATGCCGGCCCACGTGGAGGAGAAGGTCGAGGCCGAGGCCGAGGGCGTGAAGATGCACTGGCTGCGGACGATCGCCTCCATGGAGGACGACGACCTCACCGTGGAGATCATGGAGCTGGACGAGTCGGGCCGCCCCCGCGGGACCGGGCGCTACGAGCGGCTCGAGGCCGACACCGTGATCCTGGCGCTGGGCCAGGAATCGGACTCCAACTTCCTGCGCAAGATCCCCGGGCTCCGCTTCGAGAACGACGTCCTGCACGTCGATCCGCGGACGCTCATGACCGACGTGCCCGGCATCTTCGCGGGCGGTGACGCCGTCCCGTCGGAGCGCACGGTGACGGTGGGCGTGGGCCATGGCAAGCGGGCCGCCCGGCAGATCGACGCCTGGCTGAACAATCAACCGTACGCCGAGCGACCCAAGCACGACCTCGCGTCCTTCGACAAGCTCAACGTGTGGTACTTCGGCGACAGCCGGCGCCAGACCCAGCCCGAACTCGCCGCCGCCCAGCGGGTGAACTTCGAGGAGATCGTCGGCGGGCTGTCCCCCGAGTCCGCGCACACCGAGGCGGGCCGCTGCCTGTCGTGCGGCAACTGCATCGAGTGCGACGGCTGCCTGGGCGCCTGCCCCGAGGACGCGGTCATCAAACTCGGCAAGGGCCTGCGCTACCGCTTCGACTACGCCAAGTGCACTGGCTGCGGGACCTGCTACGAGCAGTGCCCCGTCCACGCCATCGAGATGATCGCCGAGCGCTGAGGAGGCTGGACGACATGACCAAGTCGATCATCGATGGCAACGAGGCCGCCGCCTCGGTGGCCTACCGGCTCAGCGAACTGTGTTCGATCTACCCCATCACCCCGTCGTCGACGATGGCGGAGTTGGCCGACGAGTGGGCGTCCCGACGCCTGCCGAACATCTGCGGGACCATCCCCACCGTCATCGAGATGCAGTCCGAGGGCGGGGCCGCGGGCGCCCTGCACGGGGCCCTCCAGGGCGGCGCGCTCTCGACGACGTTCACGGCGTCGCAGGGCCTGCTGCTGATGATCCCGAACATGTACAAGATCGCCGGCGAGCTGACCTCGACGGTCATCCACGTCGCGGCCCGTTCGCTGGCCGCGCAGGGCCTCAGCATCTTCGGCGACCACCAGGACGTCATGGCGGTGCGGCAGACCGGCTTCGCCCTGCTCTCCTCGGCGTCGGTCCAGGAGGCCCACGACCTCGCCGCGATCGCGCACATGGCGACCCTGCGCAGCCGCGTCCCCTTCCTGCACTTCTTCGACGGGTTCCGCACCAGCCACGAGCTCAACACCCTCGAGATGCTGTCCGACGAAGACCTCGGCGCGCTCGTCCCCCGCGACCTCATCCGCGAGCACCGGCAACGCGCGCTCTCGCCCGAGAACCCCTACATCCGCGGCACCGCCCAGAACCCCGACACCTACTTCCAGAGCCGCGAGACTGTCAACCCGTTCTACGCGGCCGTCCCCGGCATCGTCGCCGACGCCATGGACGAGTTCGCGGCCCGCACCGGAAGGGCCTACCACCTCGTGGAGTACCACGGCGCGCCGGACGCCGACCGCGTGCTCATCGTCATGGGCTCCGGCGCCCAGACGTGCGCGCAGGCGGTCGACCACCTCAACGCCCAGGGCGCGAAGGTCGGCGTCGTGCACGTCCGCCTCTACCGGCCCTTCCCCGTCGAGGAGGTGCTGGGCGCGATCCCCGCTTCGGCCGGGCGCATCGCCGTCCTCGACCGCACCAAGGAGCCCGGGGCCTCCGGTGAGCCGCTGTTCCTCGACGTGACCTCGGCCCTCGCCGAGGCGCACTCGCGGGGCCGGCGGGGCACCCTCCCACTGGTCATCGGCGGCCGGTACGGCCTGTCGAGCAAGGAGTTCACCCCGGCGATGGTCGTCGGGATCTTCGACGAACTCGCGCTGCCGTCGCCGCGGCCCCGCTTCACGGTGGGCATCAACGATGACGTCACGCTCACCTCGTTGGACTACCCCGCCGACCTCGACGTGGAGTCCCCCGAGACCCTGCGGGCGGTCTTCTACGGCATCGGCTCGGACGGCACGGTGGGCGCCAACAAGAACACGATCAAGATCCTGGGCGGGCTCGAGGGCACCTACGCCCAGGGCTACTTCGTCTACGACTCCAAGAAGTCGGGGTCGCGGACGGTCTCCCACCTGCGGTTCGGCCCGGAGCCCATCACCGCCCCGTACCTGATCAGCAAGGCCGGGTTCATCGGCTGCCACCACTGGTCGATCCTGGAGCGCGTCGACGTGCTGCGGTACGCGCGCGAGGGCACGGTCCTGCTGCTCAACGCGCCGTTCCCCGCCGACGAGGTGTTCGCCCGCCTGCCCCGCGAGATGCAGCAGCGCATCATCGACCTGGGCATCGAGCTGTACACGATCGACGCCAGCGCGGTGGCCCGCAAGGCCGGCATGGGGAACCGCACCAACACCGTCCTCCAGACCTGCTTCTTCGCCATCAGCCGCGTCATGCCGCGCGACGCGGCGATCGCGGCGGTCAAGAAATCGATCGAGAAGACCTACGGACGCCGCGGCGCCGACGTGGTCAGCAGGAACGCCGCCGCGGTGGACGCCGCCCTGGCCGATCTGTATCGGGTCGACGTGCCGGTCAGGCCCGTCGGGGACCTGACGCGCCTGGCGCCCGTCCCGGACGCCGCCCCCGAGTTCGTGCGGCGCGTCACCGCGAAGATGCTGACGGACGAGGGCGACGACCTGCCGGTGAGCGCCCTGCCCGTGGACGGCACCTACCCGTCCGCGACGACGAAGTACGAGAAGCGCAACATCTCCGACATCGTCGCCGTCTGGGATCCCGAGGCCTGCATCCAGTGCGGCAACTGCGCGTTCGTGTGCCCGCACGGCGTCCTGCGCGCCAAGTACTACCCCGACAGCGCGCTGGAGGGGGCGCCCGAGAGCTTCCAGACCGCGGAGCTCAATGCCGCAGGCCTGCCCGGCTCGCGCTACACGCTGCAGGTCTACGCCGAGGACTGCACCGGCTGCGGCCTGTG
>CAZZGU010000059.1:8384-12299 GCA_964653755.1 uncultured Nigerium sp.
CCGCTGTCAGGGCGGGGCACTCGCAAGGCCATCAACCTGGCCCCGGTGAGCGACCGCGAGCCGACGCGGCAGAACGTGTCCTTCTTCGAGCAGATCCCGATCAACAAGCGCAGCCGGGTCGACTTCGCGAACGTGCGGGGCGTGCAGTACCTGGAGCCGCTGTTCGAGTTCTCGGGGGCCTGCTCGGGGTGCGGCGAGACCCCCTACCTCAAGCTGCTCAGCCAACTGTTCGGCGGTCGGGCCACGATCGCGAACGCCACCGGGTGCTCGTCGATCTACGGCGGCAACCTGCCGACGACGCCGTGGGCCCGCAACAAGTACGGCCGCGGCCCGGCCTGGTCGAACTCGCTCTTCGAGGACAACGCCGAGTTCGGGCTGGGCCTGCGCCTGGCAGCGGACCTGCACACCGATCTCGCCCGCCGCCGACTGGAGGAACTCCGGACGGTGCTGGGCGACGAAGTCTGCGACACCATCCTGGACGCCGAGCAGGAGTACGAGTCCGACCTCTCCCACCAGCGGGCCCGCGTCGAGGAGCTCAAGGCGCGCCTCGACACCCTCATGCTGGAGACCGAGGACGCCGCCGGCGTTGCCGACCTGCGCTCGGTCGCCGACCACCTCCTGCGTCGGTCGGTCTGGATCGTCGGCGGCGACGGGTGGGCGTTCGACATCGGCTCCGGCGGCCTCGACCACGTGCTGGCCTCGGGGCGCGACGTCAACGTGCTCGTCCTCGACACCGAGGTGTACTCCAACACCGGCGGGCAGGCGTCCAAGGCCACCCCGATGGGGGCGGTCGCGAAGTTCGCGGCGGCCGGCAAGCCGACCCACAGCAAGGACCTGGCCATGCAGGCCATCGCGTACGGCAACGTCTACGTCGCCCGGGTTGCGATGGGCGCCGATCCGCAGCAGACGCTGAAGGCGTTCCGGGAGGCGGAGGCCTACGACGGGCCCTCGCTGATCCTCGCCTACAGCCACTGCATCGCGCACGGCATCGACATGCGCAAAGGCCTGCGCCAGCAGTACCTGGCCGTGAACTCCGGCCACTGGCCGCTCATGCGGTTCAACCCCGTGCTCCGCGAGGCCGGCAAGAACCCGTTCCTGCTCGACTCGCCCCGGCCGCGGTTCACGCTGCGCGAGTACCACGACAACGAGCTCCGGTTCCGGATGCTGCGCAACACCGACCCGCAGGCCGCCGCGCGCCTGCTGGAGGTCGGGCAGCAGGAGATCGACCGGCGCTGGCGCGACTACGAGGAGCTGGCCGGGCGCGGGGCGTCCGGCTTCGCCCACAATGCGAAGGAGTGAGGGATGGACCTGACGACCAGCTACCTGGGGCTGCACCTCCGCAATCCGCTCGTCGCCTCGGCCGGGCCGCTGACGCAGACGCTGGACGGCGTCCGGCGCCTCGCCGACGGCGGTGTCGGGGCGGTCGTGCTGTACTCGCTGTTCGAGGAGCAACTGCGCGTCGAGGTCGACCGCGACGTGGCCCTGCTCGAGAGCCACCAGGAGTCGTTCGCCGAGGCGCTCGACTACTTTCCTGACGCACCCATCACCACGCAGGCCGCCGCCTACGAGTACCTCTCGCTGGTGGAACGGTCGGTGGCCTCGGTCGAGGTGCCGGTCATCGCGAGCCTCAACGGGTCCGACCTGGGCGGCTGGGTCGACTTCGCGGGCAGGCTGGCGGACGCCGGCGCGGCGGCGCTCGAGCTCAACATCTACTTCGTACCCGGGGACGTGTCCGTGCGCGGCAGCGATGTCATCGCCCGCCACCTCGACATCACCGCGGCGGTCAAGGCGGCCGTCCGCGTCCCGGTGTCTGTGAAGATGAGCCCCTCGTTCAGCTCGCCGGGCAGCGTCGCGCTGCGGCTCGTCGAGGCGGGAGCGGACGGGCTCGTGCTCTTCAACCGGTTCCTGCAGCCCGACATCGACGTCGAGACCCTTGAGGTGGACGCCGGCTTCGAACTCTCCACCCCGCACGAGGGACGCCTGCCGCGCACCTGGATCGCGGCGCTGCGACGGCACACTCGCGCCAGCCTGGCCGGCTCCACCGGGGTGGAGACCGCCGAGGACGTGGTGAGGTACCTTCTGGCCGGCGCGGACGTGGTCATGACGACCGCCTCGCTCGTGCGCCACGGGCCCGGGCACGCCGCGGTCCTGCTGGAAGGTCTGTCCCACTGGATGCGTCGCAAGGGCTTCGGTGGCCTCGACGACGTGCGCGGCCTGCTGGCGGTCCCCGCGGACGCCGACGCCAACGCCTTCGAGCGCAGCGGGTACGTGCAGGCCATCCAGCGTGCCAAGGAGCGCTACGGGTCTCTGGTCTGAGTCCGCCGCCGCTAGACTCCCCCGGACGGGGGACCACGATCGATGCGAGAGGTGTACCAGATGCCCGAGGAAGGCTCCGAGCTGACCGAGCACCAGCCGGCCGACAGGGAGTTCCAGCCGGCCGACGCGGGGCTCAACCCGGCCGACGCGGAGCTCAATCCGGCCGACGCGGAGCTCAACCCGGCCGACGCGGAGCTCAACCCCGCCGACACCGATCAGGCGACGGTGACGCCGGAACCGCCTCAGCCCGGGCCGCGGCGTCCGCTCCGCGTGGCGCTGTTCACCGACAACTACGGCCCCGGCCACAACGGGCTGATGTACGCGGTGCAGTTCCTCGAGCGCGAACTGCTCGAACGCCACCACGAGGTGCTGGTCGTGGCGCCGAAGACCGGCGGCCCGAACCCCTACCTCGGACGACCCGGCCGCGAGGAGTACCGGCTGCCGTCGCTGCGGCTGCCCGGGATGCCGATGGCGATCGCCGGCGGGAGGGGCTTCGAGAAGGCCCTCGACGCCATCGCTGCGAATCCCCCGGACATCATCCACGTGCAGGGACTCGGCCCCGTCGGCATGCTCGGCGTGTGGGCCGCGGACCGCGCGGAGGTGCCGCTCATGGTCACCTGGCACACGGACTGGGAGGCCTACGCCGATCACTACTCCCGACTGACCCCGTTCCTGGACGCCTACGTCAAGCTGCTCCGGGTGTCGACCAAGGGCATGAAGCGGCCGCACCTGGCCGATATGAAGCGGTGGATGACGACGCGCTGGCTCTCCCGCGCGATGTCCCGGCGCGGGCTCATCAACGCGGCCCGCGACATGCTGCTGGCCGCCGATCTGGTCACGACCCCGTCGGAGAAGACCGCGACCCGGGTCCTGGAGCTCGCTCCAGCGGCCAAGGTGCGGGTCGTGCCGAACGGCACGGACGCCTTGCCGCCGGGAGAGCCGCTGGAGAAGCCCAGCTGGCCGCGGATCATCTACGTGGGCCGGATCGCCCCCGAGAAGAACATCGGTCTGCTGTTGGACGCCTTCGAATGGGTGCGCGAGGAACTGCCGGACGCAGAACTCATGATCGTGGGCGACTGGCAGCGGTTCGCCTGGCTGAAGCAGAAGCTCAAGCGCGCCCGGCGCCGCGGCAAGGTGACACTCGTCGGACAGATCCCGCGCGAGAAGCTGGCGCCTTACTACGAGTCCGGCGACGTGTTCGTCTTCCCCTCGCTCACCGACACGCAGGCGCTCGTGCTCCACGAGGCCGCCCACGCGGGGCTGCCCATCGTGTCGGTGGATTCCGAGCTTCGGCTCGTCGTCGATGAGGGCGTGAACGCGCTGGTGGCCCGGCCGTCGCCGGAATCGCTGGCGCGCCAACTCGTGACGATGATTCAGAAGCTCGAGGACCCCGAGTTCCGGGAGCGCGCCCGGGCCCGCAGCCGGGAGATGGCGTCCTGGTGGACGATCCCCCGCCAGTCCGCGGACATCATCGACCTCTACGAGGCGCTCGCCGCAGGGCGGGAGATCCCGGAGAAGCTCACCGCCTTCCGCGACTGACCGCCCCGTCCGCCGAGGGCCTGCCTTCCGTCCGCCGAGGGCCTGCCTTCCGTCCGCCGA
>CAZZGU010000060.1:0-11512 GCA_964653755.1 uncultured Nigerium sp.
TCGGCACAGGTCTGATCCAGCGCAGTCGTGGGCCTGGCGGGTGCGGTCGTCACCACCCCCGTCCAGTGCACAGCGACACGTCCCGTGCACAGCGACACGTCCCGTGCACAGCGACACGCAGGCTCCTGACAATCGCGTCCGATCACAACCGAGCGCAGTTGTCAGGAATGTGAGTGTCGCGAACCCGCCAGGCCACCGGCCTCGTCCGGGAAGCGGTGCGCGCTCATCACCGTCGCCGCGGAGACGTCGTACCGCTCGTCGTCCGGAGCGGCCCCGCCGTCGAAGGACGGCAGTTCCAGCCCGTCGTCGTCGCACACCGGCGCCCGCAGCATCGTGGCCGTGGCCCACCCGTGCGAGAGCAGGTAGTGGTCGGTCCCCGGCTCCTCCCGGGCCTCCTCCGCGGTGTAGGTCACGGAGACGTAGCCGCGGTCGGTCTCCTTCACCTGGGCCTGCACCGCGCCGAACGACGCCAGTCCGGCCGCCCGCAGCCCGCGAAGCCGGTCGGGGGCGACGTCGGGCACGTTGATGTTCAGGACACGCTCGTCCACCGGCTGCGCCTCCAGCCAGGCCAGCGCGCGCAAGGTGACCAGTTCGGCGGTCTCCCAGTGCTGGGGGTCGGCCGACGCGATCGACACCGCCATCGCCCGGATGCCGTGCGTGGACGCCGACAGCGCCGCCCCCACGGTTCCCGAGTGCAGCGTGGCCTTCCCGGTGTTGGCCCCCAGGTTGACCCCGGACAACACGATGTCCGGAATGAACCCGAACGCGCCGTACGAGGCCACGAACGTGATCAGCGCCGGCGCCGCCCGTACTCCGACCGAGAGGACGCCGTCCGGGAGTCCGGGCGGACGGCCTTCCACCAGCGTGATGCGTCCCTCGACCTCCTCGCCGGTGAGGGAGGCGCTCGCGCCCGAGTACTGCTCGGCGGGCGCCGCGACCATGACCTCGTGGCCGCGCCGCAACGCCGCGCGCACCAGGACCGTCAGGCCCGGGGATGCGATGCCGTCATCGTTGGTGACGAGGATGCGCATGCGCTCCATCGTGGCACGGGGCACCGCGGTCGGACCAGACCGGGTCAACCCTCGGGGCCCCCGTCCTGCGGAAGCTCCCGTCGGCGCACCGCGATGCGCCGGGCGAACCGTTCCACGGTGGTCCGCCGGCCGGTGCCCAGGCCGTGGCGGGTCACGTTGAGCGACCCCGCCGAGGCGCCCAGCCGCGCCGCCTCGGCGAGTGCGAGGCCCCGGGCGAGGCCGACGGCCATGCCGGCCGTCATCGAGTCACCGGCCCCGCGGTGGTCCACGGGGGTGACCCGCGGGCTGGAGATCTCACTCACGGCCCCGGCTTCGACCAGGAGCGCAGGCTCCCCGGCCCGGGAGACCATGACCGCCCCCACCCCTCGCGCCAGCAGGTCGCGCGCGCCCTCGACGAGCGCCGGGACGGAGTCGTCCGCGGCCAGTCCCGCCGCGGTCACCTCCTCGTGGCTCATCTTGAGCAGGTCCACACCCGCGGACGCCGCCGCCAGCGCGGCGTCGCCGCTCAGGTCGGCCACCACCGGGACCTCCGAGGCCCGGACGTCGCGCACGAGGCGGCCGTAGAAGGAGGCCGGGACCACGTCGGCCGGTTCGTTCCCCGTCACCACCAGGACGTCGGAATCCAGGGCCTCGACGAGCACGGTGCCGTAGAGGTCGTCCAGCTCGTGGCGGGTGAGCACGGGCGGCGGCATGTGGGCGACCACCTCCCGGTCCGGACCGCGGAGGTCGTGGACGTAGCCACCGTTCCCGGTGTGGTACGGCACCGAGTGGACCGTCATGCCCAGCTCGGTGAGCATCGCGACGATGACGGGGCCGAGTTCACCGCCGAACGGCCCGCACACCGAGACCCGTGCCCCGAGCGAGGCGGCCATGCGGGCCACCCAGAGCCCCTGGCCGCCCGGGTGGAGGTGGATGTCGGCCTCGCGCCTGCTGCGTCCCAGCACGGTGAAGGGCTCGGTGATCTCCACCATCAGCAGGGGCGTCGGCGAGAGGATGGTGATCCGCGGGGCACCGTCCCCGCGGTCGGCGCGTTCGACCATGGCGGCAACCTAACGCAGACCCGGTCTGGTGGACACCCGCGTGACGCGGCACGATGGTCTCGTGACCGGCCCGACGAAACCAGGGACGCCCGTCCGCGTCCAGGAGGGGCAGGCCGCCAGCGAGCGGGCTGCCGAGGTCCTGGCGCGCTATTTCAGCGAACTGGACAGCCGGCTTCCCGGGGGCTTCAACCCCGCCCTGACCGAGGTGACCTCCCCCGAGGACGTGACTCCTCCGAAGGGTGACTTCCTCCTGATGACCGCCCTCAACAGCGACGAGGTGATCGCCTGCGGGGCCGTCCGGCTGGTCGACGCCGACACCGCCGAGTTGCGCCGCCTGTGGGTCGCGCCGGACGCCCGTGGGCGCGGCTTCGGCCGGACCCTGCTGAGGAACCTGGAGAACAGGGCCCGCGGGCTGGGGGCCCGGCGCGTGGTGTGCTCCCTGAACCCCGAGATGGTCGAGGGTCACGAGCTGTTCACCCGGCGCGGCTACACCCCGACCGAACCGTTCTGGAAACAGACCACGGCCAGCATCTTCCTCGGCAAGGACCTCGCGTAGGACGGTCCTACCGGGCCAACTCGGCGGTCACCGTGATCGCGTCGCCGGACGCCGACCACTCCAGCGGTCCGGTGACCCGGCCCACGGCGCGCAGGTCCGCCTCGGGTCCGCGGAGCCGCGCGATGCTCGCCTCGGGTCCCGCGACAGTCGCGGACACGATCTCGGTCTTCATCGACACCTTCGCCTGCGATTTCGCCCCCCGGATCCCGATCAGCGTTGCGGCGACGTCGTCGAGGAGGGCGGCGTCGCCGCCGGAGGGCAACTCGGACGCGGTGGGCCAGGAGGCGAGGTGCACCGACCCGGGCTTCCACCAGGACCAGACCTCCTCGGTGACGAACGGCATGAAGGGCGCGAAGAGCCGAAGTTGGACGTCGAGGGCCAGCATCAGCGCCGCGCGGGCGGACGCTGCGGCGTCCGCGCCCTGGGCGCCGTAGGCGCGCTCCTTGACGAGTTCGAGGTGGTCGTCGCAGAACTGCCAGAAGAACTTCTCGGCGGCCTCCAGCGCAGCCGTGTAGTCGAAGGTCTCGAACGCGTCGGTCGCGGTCGACACCACCGTGCGAAGCGCCGCCAGCAGGGCGAGGTCGGCGGGGCCGGTGATCGAGGTCGCGGCCGTGTCAGGGACGGTCCCGGACTCCTCCAGGGGGGCAGTGGCGATCCCGAGGACGAACTTCGAGGCGTTCAGGATCTTCATCGCCAGGCGGCGACCGACCTTCATCTGGGTCTCGTCGAAGGGCGAGTCCATGCCCGGGCGGGCCATGGCGGCGCGCCAGCGCACGGCGTCCGCACCGAACCGGTCGAGGATGTCCGTCGGGACGACCACGTTGCCCTTGGATTTGCTCATCTTCTTGCGGTCGGGGTCGACCACGAACCCCGAGATCGCCGCGCGCTTCCAGGGCACCTCGTCGTGTTCCAGGTGCGCGCGGACGACGCGGCTGAACAGCCAGGTGCGGATGATGTCGTGGGCCTGCGGCGCGAGGTCCATCGGGAAGGTCAGCCGCCAGAGTTCCTCGTCACGCTCCCAACCGCACGCGATCTGCGGGGTCAGGGAGCTCGTCGCCCACGTGTCCATGACGTCGGGGTCGCCGACGAACCCGCCGGGGACGCCGCGCTGCGCCTCGTCGTAGCCGGGGGCCGGTTGGCTGGCAGGGTCGACCGGAAGAGAGGCCTCGTCGGCCACGATGGGGTGCTCGTGGTCGGGCTCGCCGTCGGCGTCCACGGGGTACCACACGGGGAACGGGACGCCGAAGAAGCGCTGGCGGGAGATGAGCCAGTCGCCGTTCAGGCCGTTCACCCAGTTGCTGTAACGGTGCCGCATGTGGTCGGGGACCCAGGCCAGCTCCTCCCCGCGCGCCAGCAGCGCCGCGCGGAGCTCTTCGTCCCGGCCGCCGTTGGTGATGTACCACTGGCGCGTCGAGACGATTTCGAGCGGCTTGTCGCCCTTCTCGTAGAAGTTGGCCATGCGGGTCGTGGGCCGGGGCTCCCCGTCAAGGTCGCCGGCTTCGCGCAGGAGGGCCACCATGGCCTCGCGGGCGCTGAAGGTCGTCTTGCCGGCCAGTGCGGCGTAGGGGTCCTTTTTGGCCAGCCACTCGGGCGTCTCGGACTGGAGCCGTCCGTCGCGGTTGAGGACCGTCCGCATCGGGAGCCGCAACTCGCGCCACCACACGACGTCGGTGAGGTCGCCGAAGGTGCAGCACATGGCGATGCCGGCGCCCTTGTCCCTCTCGGCGGCCGGGTGCGGCAGCACGGGGATCTCGACGCCGAAGACGGGCGAGGTGACCGTCGTCCCGAAGAGCGGGGCGTAGCGCTCGTCGTCCGGGTGCGCGATCAGCGCGCACACCGCGGGGATCAACTCCGGGCGGGTCGTCTCGATGTGGATCGGCGCCTCGGGGCCGTGGAACGCCACCCGGTAGTAATGGCCCGGGTACTCGCGCGCCTCGAGCTCGGCCTGGGCGACCGCGGTCTGGAACGTCACGTCCCACATCGTCGGCGCCTCTGACAGGTAGGCCTCCCCGCGTGCGCGGTTGCGCAGGAAGGCGCGCTGCGCCACTGTTTGCGACTCGGGGGAGATGGTCTCGTAGAGCGTGCCCCAGTCGACCGACAGGCCGAGATGGCGCCACAGTTCCTCGAAGACCTGCTCGTCGACGGCGGTCAACTCGTGGCACAACTCGATGAAGTTGCGCCGGCTGATGGGCTGCTGGCGCTTCGGGTCCGGCCGCTCCGGCGGGGTGAAGTCGGGGGCGTAGGGCACGGCCGGGTCGCAGCGGACGCCGTAGAAGTTCTGCACGCGGCGCTCGGTGGGCAGCCCGTTGTCGTCCCATCCCATCGGGTAGAAGACGTGTTTGCCGCGCATGCGCTGGTAGCGGGCCACCAGGTCGGTGTGGGTGTAGCTGAACACGTGGCCGACGTGGAGCGAGCCCGACACCGTGGGTGGGGGTGTGTCGATCGAGAAGACCTGCTCCCGGGAGTCCGGCCGGACGAACGCGTAGGTGCCCTGCTCACGCCAGTGTGCGGACCACCTGTCCTCGAGCCCCTCCAGCACCGGTCGGTCCGGCACCGAGAACGTGGGTGCGGGCGCAGCGGACGGGTGCGACGGGGCCTGAGCAGTCATGCGCGCGATCTTATTCACCCGCCCGCAGGCGCGCACGCGGCGTCCAGCGCGAGGCTCACCCGGCCAGGATGGCCTGCCGGAGCGCCTCGGGGTTGCCCCACAGCTCATTCGTGAGCGTCAGGACCGTGCCGTTGACCGCGAGCGAAGGCGTCCCCGTCACTCCGTCGTTGTAGGCCGACTTGTCGACGCCTTCCACGAATCCCTGGGTCGCGCCGGCGTCCACACACTGCTGGAACTGTGTCAGAGGCTCCCCGGTCAGGCCGACCTGCGCGGGGATCGTCTCGCGCAGCAACACCTCGGAGAAGCCCTCCGAACCCACCAGTTCCTGCTCCGGCTGGGCGGCGAAGACCGCTGCATCGTAGGCGGGGTAGACGCCGGCGACGTCGGAGCACGCCGCCGCGATGGCGGCCCGGCTCGACGCCGTGTTCCGCAGGTTCTGGTCCATGAAGATCATGGTCTTGTTCTGCAGCACGATCTCGCCCGTGGCCGACGCCTCCGTCAGCCACGGGCCGTGGAGCGTCTCGAACGTCTTGCAGTTGGGGCACTGGTAGTCGAGGTAGAGCGTCACCACGGGCGCTCCCGCGGCGGGCGTCCCGCCGTGGTTCACGACGATGGCCGTGGCGTCGGCGTTCGCGTTGGGGGGGACCACCGCTGTGGGCTTCGACCCCTGCGACTGGAGAAGCACCCCGACGAACACGCCCACGAGGACGAGCGCGAGGACCAGGGCGCCGATGCCGACGACGCGGTTGGCGCGCTTGCGCTTCGCTTCGGCCTCCTGCTGCCGGCGCAGCTGCTCACGCCGGTTGGCGGACTTGTTCATGGAACCTCCTCGTTCGGGGCCTGGTCGCGGATGATCCTACTGGGCCGGTCCGAACAGCCGGCCGTCCAGCGACAGGGCGGAGCGGGGCCGGACGGTGAGCCACACCGCGCACGCCAGGAGCCCCAGGTCCCGGGCGATCTCCCAGGGGTACTGCGCGAAGGCGTCCTCGACGGGCCCGCCACCGCCGAAGCAGCCGCAGTCGATGGACATCCCGCGTGCCCACACACTCGCGATGGCGATGATGAACGCCACCATCGTGAGTCCCCCCAGCACCGCAGCGAGACGCGTGAAGACGCCCACGATGAGAGCCGCGCCCACGATGATCTCGAAGAACGGCAGGGCCCAACCGACGACCGTGGTGGCTTCGTAGGGGAGGATCCGGTAGGCCCGCACGGCAAGGACAGACTCGCCAAGGCTGCCCACCTTGAGGGCCCCGGCCACCAGGAGCACCCCCCCGAGGACGACACGGGCCGCCAACCCGACCCAATCGCGCCAATCGTGAGTCACGCGGGCGAGTATAGGCGTCGCCCCGGTCCGGCCCGGGGCTGTGTGTCGGCGGCCCCCATTAGGCTGGGCGTCACCATGGACAAACACGCCGACATCGTCGCCGCCCTGCAGGCGCGCTGGCCCGAGCACCGCGTGGGGCCGAGCCTCGCCCGGATCTCGGCACTGGCCGACCTGCTGGGCTCCCCCCAACGCTCCTGCCCCGTCATCCAGGTGACCGGCACCAACGGCAAGGGGAGCACTGCCCTCATGATCGAGTCACTCCTCCTGGCCCTCGGACTGCGCGTGGGCCGGTTCAGCAGTCCGCACCTGGCCGACGTCACCGAGCGCATCAGCATTGACGGGCACCCGATCGAGCCCGAACGCTTCGACGAGCTCGTGGCCGACGTGATGCCGCTTGTCGAACTGGTCGACGCCCGCAAGATCGACGGCATCGACATGACGTTCTTCGAAGTCATGACGGGGCTCGCCTACGAGGCGTTCGCCCAGGCCCCCGTCGATGTCGCCGTGATGGAGGTGGGGCTCGGCGGGACGTGGGACGCCACCTCGATCGCGGACGCCGCCGTCGCGGTCGTGTGCCCGGTCGATGTCGACCACAGTCACCTCCTGGGTGACACTCCCGCCGAGATCGCTCACGAAAAGGCCGGCATCATCAAGGCGGGCTCCACCGCGGTGCTCGCGGCGCAATCCGGCGAGGTCGCGCGCGTCCTGCTGCAGCGGTGCGCGGATGTCGGCGCGCGGGTGGCACGCGAGGGCGTCGACTTCTCCGTTCTGGAGCGGACGCCGGCCGTCGGCGGGCAAGCGCTCCGCCTCGACACCGCGGGCGGCCCGGTGGGGGACATCCTCCTGCCGCTGTTCGGGGCGCACATGGCGCAGAACGCGGCCGTGGCCGTCGGTGCCGTCGAGGCTTTCCTCGGTGGCAAGCCGCTGGCCCCCGACGTGATCGTCGAGGGGCTGGCGGCGGTCGTGGCCCCCGCGCGGCTGGAGGTGCTCCGCCGCGGGCCCACCGTCGTCCTGGACACGTGCCACAACCCGCACGGCGCCCGCGCCACGATCGCCGCAGCCGCCGAGGCGTTCGCGTTCGCGCCCCTGATCGGGGTCGTGGCCATGATGGCCGACAAGGACGTCGAGGGCGTGCTCACGGTCTTCGAAGAGGCGATGCAGACCATCGTGTGCACCCAGGTCGCCTCGACGGGCCGGGGCCTGTCGGCGTCCGCGCTGGCCGAGCGCGCCAACGACATCTTCGGACCAGGCCGGGTGGAGCAGGCCTCGACGATCGCGGACGCGATCGAGCGAGCGGTGGCGCTGGCGGACGCCGCAGGGCCGGGCGCCGGCGTCCTCATCGCCGGATCGGTGATCGCTGCGGGCGAGGCCCGCGTCCTGCTGGTTTCCGCGCGAGCCGAGGAGGCGTCGTGACGCTCCGGCCCGGGAACCCCATGACCCGGGTGCTCGTCGTGCTCCTGGTGTTCGAAATCGTCGTGTTCCTGCTGGCCATCCCGGGCATGATCCAGGTCGACGACCGTTCCGTCGGATTGTCGATCGGGATCGGCGGCGCGGCCATGGCGCTGGCCGGCGCGGCTGCGGCGACGCTGCGGCGTCCGGTGGGATGGGTGCTGGCCTGGGCCACGCAGGTGGTCGCCGTGGCGTTGGGGCTCCTCACTCCGTGGATGTACGCGATGGGCGCGTTGTTCGCATTGCTCTGGGCGGTGTCCTTCGTCCTCGGAAAGCGGCTGGAGCGCGCCAACCCGGGGCGGGATAGGGTCGGAGCATGACTGCTCTTGAACGCACCCTTGTCCTTGTGAAGCCGGACGCCGTCGCCCGTGGCCTGGTGGGGAACGTTCTCGCACGCTACGAGGCGAAGGGCCTGCGCATCGCCGCTCTCGACCTCCGCGCCGTAGACGCCGACCTGGCAGACCGCCACTACGCAGAACACGTGGAGAAGGGGTGGTACCCCGGGTTGCGGGAGTTCATCACCTCGGGGCCGGTCGTGGCGATGGTGCTCGAGGGGGAGCGGGCCGTCGAGGCCGTCCGGCTGCTCAACGGGGCCACCGACAGCGCCGTGGCGGCGCCGGGCACTGTACGTGGAGACCTGGCGCTGTCCAAGCAGCGCAACATCGTCCACGCGTCAGACTCGGTTGAATCGGCTGTCCGCGAGATCGCGGTGTGGTTCGGCCATCTGTGAGCGCAGCCGACGCTCCAGTCCCCCTGGCAGCGCCGTCGGCCTGGCCGGTGGAGTCCGTCGCCTACCACCAGTTCTATCGGACGCCTCGGCTGCGCTGGTGGCGGCCCGTCGTTGCGTTCCTGCTTGCCGCGGCGCTCTGGCTCATGCTCCTGCTCGTGTTGGTGGTGCCCGCGATCATGGCCGACGGCGTCCCGGAGACAGGCGTGGCGGGCCTCGGTCCGTGGGCGTTCCTCGCGAACAACCTGTGGTTGGCCCTCGCTGTCCCGGTGGCCATGCTGACCCAGTGGGCGGTGTTCGGCCAGAGACCCCGCTGGTTGTCCTCGGTGGCCGGCGGGTTCAGGTGGGCGTGGTTCGGCCGGAGCGTCGCCGTTGTGCTGCCGGTGTGGGTCGTCCTCCTCGGCGTCCAGTACCTGCTCGCCCCTCCCGATGACCTGCGGGTCCGGGAATACACCGTGCTGCTTGCGGTGGGAATCCTTCTGACGACGCCCTTCCAGGCGGCCGGCGAGGAGTACCTCCTGCGTGGCCTGCTGCCGAGGCTCGTCGGGGCGTGGATCCGGAACCCCGCCGGGTCCTGGGCGGCGTCCACCACCGTGAGTTCGCTGGCCTTCACGGCACTCCACTTCGCGGCCGACCCGTGGCTCAACCTCTACTACGTCGCGTTCGCGGTGGCGGCCTCCTGGCTGGTGTGGCGGACAGGCGGGCTCGAGGCCGCCGTGGCTGTGCATGTCGTCAACAACATGCTCAGCGAGGTGATCCTGCCCTTCAGCGACATCGGCGACGTCTTCAACCGCGAGGTGGGAACGGGTGATCCGACGGTCCTGCTGAACATCGGCGCCCTCGGGCTCGTGGCCGGCCTGCTCGCCGTCCGAGGGCGTCGCGCGGGGCTCCAGACGCACAGCGTCCCGGCCCGGCCCGAGATGCCGTCCGGCCCGGGCTGGCCGGCTGGGAGTCGGCTAGGGTAAGGCACACCGACCACCCACCGAAGGATCCACCGTGCTCCTGGCCCTCGTGACCGCGCACCTCCTTCTCGCGCTGGGTGCTCCGATGTTCGCGCGTTGGTGGGGGACCCGCGCTTTCCTCGTCGCGGCCGTCGTGCCACTGGCCTCCTTCGCGTGGCTCGTCACCCTGGGGCCCGAGGTGCTCCGCGGACGCCAGTGGCGTCAGTCAGTCCCGTGGATCCCCGAACTGGGCGTCTCCCTGGACTTCTCGATCGGCAGTGTCTCCTGGGTGCTCGCGCTGGTCGTCTCCGGGATCGGGACGTTGGTCCTCGCGTACTGCGCCTGGTACTTCACACCCGCCCCCGCCACAACGCGGGCCCTCGGCCTTCTCACCGCGTTCGCCGGGGTCATGCTGGGGCTCGTCACCGCGGACAACCTCATCGTGCTCTACATCTTCTGGGAACTCACGACCGTCTTCTCGTACCTGCTCATCGGGCACGACCCGACGCGGCGGGCGAACCGGAGCGCCGCGCTGACCGCCCTGATCGTGACCACGTCCGGCGGGCTGGCGATGCTCGTCGGCATCGTGACGCTGGGCATGCTCGCCGACAGCTTCAACCTGAGCGCGATCCTCGCCGACCCTCCCCGCGGAGGCGTCGCCACGACGGCCGCGCTGCTCATGCTGGTGGGGGCCCTGAGCAAGTCGGCCCTCGTCCCCTTCCACTTCTGGCTGCCGGGTGCCATGGCGGCCCCGACCCCCGTGTCCGCTTACCTGCACGCGGCGTCCATGGTCAAGGCCGGCGTGTACCTCGTCGCTGTGTTGGCGCCGGCGTTCGCGACGGTCCCGTTCTGGCGGCCCACCGTCTGCCTTCTGGGTTCCGCCACCATGCTCGTCGGAGGGTGGCGCGCCTTGCGCCAGGACGACCTCAAACTGCTCCTCGCCTACGGCACGGTCAGCCAGCTCGGTTTCATGGTTCTGCTGGCGGGGCTGGGGACACGGGCGGCCGCCGTCGCCGCGCTGGCCATGACCGTCACCCACGCGCTGTTCAAGTCCGGGCTGTTCCTCAGCGTGGGCGTCATCGACCACGCCACCGGGACGCGCGACCTCACCCGCCTCTCGGGGATGGGACGCAGACTGCCCATCCTTGCGGCGGCCGCCGGTCTCGCCGCGGCGTCCATGGCGGGGTTGCCGCCGCTGCTGGGCTTCCTCAGCAAGGAGGTCGCCCTCGAGGCGCTCACCTACCTCGTCCCGGACGGGGGCGGGACCGGCATGACCGCCGCGATGGGGGTCGCGCTCATCTCCGCCGTGGTGGTCGGGTCGGCCCTCACCGTGGCCTACTCGCTGCGGTTCTGGTGGGGCGGTTTTGCCGACAAGGAAGGCGTCCGGACGCCGTTCCACGCGCCCGGGCCGGCCCTCCAGGCCGCGCCGGTCCTGCTGGCCACGCTCTCCCTGGTGGGCGGATTCCTGGGGGGACCGCTCACGGGGGTCTTCTCCACGTACGCCGTCAAGCTGTCCACGGGCGAGCCCAGCCACGGCCTGGCCCTCTGGCACGGCTTCACGGCCCCGCTCGGTCTCTCCGTGCTGGCCATCGCCGGCGGCGTCGCCCTGTTCTGGCGCCGCGCGTGGGTGACCCGAGCCCAGGCCACGTTCCCCCGCTTCGTTCCCGCCGACGAGTGGTACAAGCGCTCGATGCGAGCGATTGACTGGCTCGGCGTCGAGACCACCTCCCGGACCCAGACGGGCTCGCTCGCGGCGTACACGTCGGCGATCGTCGGCGTCGTCCTGCTCGGGGTGGGGGGATCGCTGCTCTTCGCCAGCAGTTGGCCCACCGA
>CAZZGU010000060.1:11522-12235 GCA_964653755.1 uncultured Nigerium sp.
CGCTCGTGGCGGCCTTCTCGCGCGGACGCGTCCGGGCGGTGCTCGCAGTGGGCGTCACGGGGTACGGGGTCGCCCTGCTGTTCCTGCTGCACGGCGCCCCCGATCTGGCCCTCACCCAGGTGCTCGTGGAGAGCGTGACGCTGGTCGTCTTCCTGCTCCTGTTGCGGCGGCTACCCAAGTACTTCACCGACCGGCCCCTGCATTCGTCGCGCTGGTGGCGTGCTCTGCTGGCGATCGGTCTCGGCGTCACGGTGGCCGGCTTCGCGGTCCTTGCCGCAGGTGTCCGGACGGCCACCCCCGCGTCGGAGCAGTTGCAGACCGCCGCCAAGGAGGTCGGGTACGGCACCAACATCGTCAACGTCATCCTGGTGGACACGCGCGCGTGGGACACCCTCGGCGAGAGCGCCGTGCTCGTGATCGCCGCCACCGGAGTGGCGAGCCTGATCTTCCTGCGCTCGCGAGTCCAGAACATCAGCCGCCC
Organism: uncultured Nigerium sp.; assembly: GCA_964653755.1. GTDB lineage: Bacteria > Actinomycetota > Actinomycetes > Propionibacteriales > Propionibacteriaceae > Propioniciclava. The sequence continues at coordinate 12,004 of CAZZGU010000060.1, forward strand.
CGGACGCCTCGCTCCGGTCGACGGGGGCTCGGTCTGGCTTCGGGGAAGCCAGGATCTGGGCCCCGAGGCTCGATCGCTGGTGTTCGAGGTGGTGACCCGGCTTCTCTTCGGCGCGATGATGATGGTCTCTCTCTGGCTGCTGCTCGCCGGCCACAACTGGCCGGGCGGTGGTTTCGCGGGCGGGTTGGTGGCCGGTATGGCGCTGATGGTGCGCTACCTGGCGGCCGGACGT
>CAZZGU010000061.1:0-11894 GCA_964653755.1 uncultured Nigerium sp.
CCTCCTCGACCCGGTTGATCATGCGGACGCGGCGCAGGATCGTCCACAGCTGGAAGGCGACGCCCTCGACGCCGGCGCGCAGGAAGTGGTTCGGGGTGTGGGCCTGCCGGACGTGAAGGAAGGCGCCGCGGATCTCGGAGTCCCACAGGGAGGCCCGCTCGGCGACCAGGTAGGGGATCATCACCAGCCCGTCCGAGCCGGGCGGCACCGCCTCGGCCCGGCGGCACGCCTCGGCGTCGTCGCAGCCGGGGGCGTAGGTCTCGGTGAGCCACCGCTGCACCAGCCCGCCGTTGCTGACCGCGCCGCCGGCGACCCAGGTGTCGCGGGTGAGCGCGTAGCAGAACAGCCCGGAGACGACGGCGGGGGTCCGGACGACCATGCGCACGGCCCCGCTGGTGCCGATCGAGAGGCCGGCCTTGCCGGGCTCCATGGCGCCGGTGCCGAGGTTGCCCAGTGGGCCGTCGCCGGCGCCCACGACGACGGGCAGGCCGGCGGTCAGGCCGATCGTGCTCGCGGCCTGCGCGCTCAGGGGCAGGGTGTCGGTGGTGTCGTGGATGGTCGGCAGCTGGTCGGGCCGGACGCCGGTGAGCTCGATGGCCTCGGGGTTCCAGGCGCGCTCCTCCATGTCGAGCATGCCCGAGCCGGACGCGGTCGACAGTTCGGTCGCCACCTGACCGGTGAGGACGGCGAGGACCCAGTCCTTGAGGCCGACCCAGTGGGCGGTCCGGGCGAGCAGGTCGGGGTCGTTCTCGCGGATCCAGCACAGCTTGACCAGCGGGGACATCGGGTGCGTCGGCGTTCCGCTGGTGTAGTGAAGGCGGGGGCCGGTGGAGTGGTCGTTGAGTGCCTCGGCCTGCGGGCGGGCGCGGGAGTCCGCCCACGTGAGCAGTTCGGTCACGGGCCGCAGGTCGGCGTCCAGCCCCACGAGGCCGTGCATGGCCGTGCTGATCGAGATGCCGATCACGCGGTCGGCGTCGACCTGCGCGACTGCCTCGCGCATCGCCTCGAGGACGCCGCGGGCGACGGCGTCCGGGTCCTGCACGTGCCAGCCCGGCTGCGGATTGAGCAGCGGATACTCCCGGGAACAGGTGAGGCGTACCTCGCCGTCGAGGGAGAACAGGGACGCCTTGGCCGCCGTCGTACCGACGTCCAGGCCCAACAGGATCGGGCTGGGACTCATGGTGCCGAATCTACCGGCGCGCGTGCGTCCGGGTGGGGTGTTGCCCCGATCCTTCTGCCGGCAGGGGGGTGTGGGGTCGGAACGGCACGGAACCGCACCTTGTTTGTGCTTGTGGAGGCGGGGTGAGGGGGCTATAATCGAACACATGGACGGTTGGCTGCTGATTGACGACGCGGAAGACGTGTTCGACGCCCTGCGTCAGAACCACCGCGTGAAGACGGACGCCGAGGTCCGCGAGTTGGCACTGATCGCCCAGGCGTGCGACGAGTACACCATCGACGCCAGCCGCGCCGACGCCGCCGCGGAGAAGCTGATCGAGGGCGGAGCGCCGGGAACGGCGTTGGTGGGGGAGTTCCTGGCCCTGGAGTTGGCGGGCCTGCTCGAGATCTCGCCGACGGTCGCGGCGCTGCGGATCCGGGAGGTCCTCAACCTGCGCGACCGGCACCCGGAGTTGTGGGCCTTCACCGTCGCCGGAGGCGTCGAGCCGTGGCGGGCCGTGAAGGTCGCCGACCGGTGCGCCTCGGCCGGGCTCTCGGCGGACGCCGCCCGGTGGGTCGACCACCAGTTGGTGCTCGCGCTGGGGGCGCTGCCGTGGGCGCGGGCGCATCGGTCGCTGGAGGGCCTGATCGTCAAGGCCGATCCGGCGCTGGCCGCTGATCGCGCCCGGCTGCAGCGGGAGCGCCGGAGCGTGTTCGTCGGTGACCACGCCCACGGGTCCTCGGTCCTGTTCGCGCGGCTCGACACCGCGGACGCCCTGGCGCTGGACCAGACCATCTCCGACCTGGCCAACGCGCTGGCCGCGGCGGGGAGCACCGAGCCGGTTGAGCAGCGGCGCGCCACCGCGTTCGGGGTCCTGGCGGACCCCCAGGCTGCGTTGGGCCTCCTGACCGGCGCAGGGGATGGCCGACCCACCAACCGGGCCGCGACGCTGGTCGTCCACATCGCTGCCGATACCGTCGAGTCCACCGCGTCCGGCGTCGCCCGGGTCGAGGGCCTGGGGCCGCTGGACGCCGCCACGCTGCGGCGGTTCCTGGCCGACAGCCACGTGGTGGTTCGTCCGGTCGTCGACCTGAACACGGTCCCCGCGGTGGACGCCTACGAGGTGCCCGATCGGCTGCGCGAGGTCGTGCTGAACCGCAACCCGGTCGAGGTGTTCCCCTTCTCGGCGCGGCCGGCCCGGGGGCTCGATCAGGACCACACCATCCCCTACGACCACAACGCCCCACCCGGGAGCCTCCAGACGCGGCTCGACAACATCGGACCCCTCTCCCGCAAGGTGCACCGGGCCAAGACCGCGCGGGTGTGGCAGGTCGAGCAGACCGGCTGCGACACCTTCCGGTGGACGTCGCTCCACGGCTTCCGCTACGACGTCACCCCCGACGGCACCTTCGCCCTCGGACGCCTTCCCCGCAGTGAGCGGCGGCGTTGCGCCCGGGCCCTCAGTCGAACTTCGGAACGGCCAGCGCCTGTCAGGTGAGCGGACCAACCACGCGGGATGCCTCCTCGTACTCAAGCCGCGTCGCCCAGGGTGCCTGTGTCTGCACCGTCACCTGCGAAACCCGTCACCTCGCGTTGCGATCACCGGACCGGACGCCGACCTGTACCTCTCGAACGCCTACTGGCTGACGTTCACCGACGACCTCACGACCATCTGCGGCATCGAGGCTCAGTGGGTGCCGTGAAGTCTCCGGCACCTGGCCATCGCCCACCGGTACGAAAGTAGGAGTCTCGTCGCAAGTAGCCCGGGGGAGACGTACGCGTCTCTAGCCTGAGCCTGACACCGGCCACGGCGGCCGGTGCCCCTGTAGTGCAGGGCACGAGTCGGAGGCGCGAGCCTCGAACACCCGGAGGTACATCCATGAAGAGAACCCCACGCGCGTTCGCACGCGTGGCCACGGGACTCGCGGTCGCGGTACCGCTGTCCCTGGTCCTGGCCAGCGGCGCCGCCGCGGCCCCCACGCCTGTCCAGCCCACCCTCGAGGCCAGGGTCAAGCCGCTCATCACGGTCGACGGTCTGCAGTTCAAGGACCTCAACGACAGCGGCGCCCTGGACGCCTACGAGGACTGGCGGCTCCCCGTCGCCAACCGCGTCGCCGACCTGGTGGGGGAGATGACCCTGCCCGAGAAGGCCGGCCTCATGCTCATCGACACCCTCAACGCCGGGTGCAACGGAGCGGTCGTCGATCCGGCCACCCGCTTCTTCGGCACGGAGAACATGCACCGGTTCATCTTCCGCAACCCGATCGACTCCACGGCCAACTGCGCCCTCGCCACTCCGGTGGTGACGGCCTTCGAGGCCGCGACCTTCACGAACGGCGTCCAGGAGAAGAGCGAGGCCACCCGGCTGGGCATCCCGGCATCGCCGCAGCCGCCCTCGGCGCCGGCTCGATGGAGCCGGTCGAGCAGTTCGCCGAGGTGATGGGCACCGAGTGGTCCTCCTTCGGCCTGCGCGGCATGTACGGCTACATGGCCGACCTGTCGACCGACCCGCGCTGGTACCGCGTCCACGAGACCTTCACCGAGGACGCCGACCTCGGCGCCGACATCATGCAGACCCTGGTGGAGACCCTGCAGGGCACGTCGGCAGCCAACAAGGCGCTCAGCCCGGACACCGATGTCGCCCTCACGATGAAGCACTTCCCCGGCGGCGGACCCCAGGAACTCGGCCTTGACCCGCACTTCGCCCACGGCAAGACGCAGGTCTACACCGAGGGCGGGTTCGCGAACGCGCTCAAGCCGTTCCAGGCCGCCATCGACGCCGGCGTCTCGTCGATCATGCCGTACTACGGCGCGCCCATGAACGTGACCTACGCGGGCACGACCTTCCCGCAGACCGGGTTCGCTTTCTCCGGCGCCATCGTGAACGGGCTGCTGCGCGACACCCTCGGCTTCGAGGGCTACGTCAACTCCGACACCGGCATCATCAACGACCGGGCGTGGGGCCTCGAGACGGCGACCGTACCCCAGCGCGTCGCGGCGGCGATCAACGGTGGCACCGACACGCTGTCCGGCTTCTCGACCGTCAAGACCATCCTCGACCTCGTCGATGCCGGCCTCGTCACCGAGGATCGCGTGAATCTGGCCGCCGAGCGCCTGCTCACCCCGATGTTCCAGCTGGGCCTGTTCGAGGACCCCTACGTCGACCCCGCGGTCGCGCAGGCCACCGTCGGCGCCAGCCAGGCCGTCGGGCTCGACGTCCAGCGCAAGTCGGTCGTGCTGCTGAAGAACGAGGGTCAGGGCCAGGGCAAGACCCTGGGCAACAGGCCGCTGCCGCTCAAGCAGAACGCCAGTGTCTACCTGTTGGGCGCCTACAACGCCGATCAGGTCGACGACTACCGACTGCGGATCATCAACGGCAACGACCCGGCGTTCGCCCCGGGCACCGGCGCGGCGAGCAAGGCCGACGTCGCCGTGATCAACGTCACCGCGTCCACCGGCAAGCTGGTCCCCGGCACGAACGTCCGGGCCACCGCCGCCTACCGCAGCAACTTTGACGACACCGGCTGGTACACCCCCGGCGCCAGCCTGACGGCGACGTTCAACGGTGACACCAAGGCGACGGACGCCGACATCTACGTCATCGGCGGCATGGACCCGGCCTACGGGGTCAACCCGATCGTCATGCCCGGCGTGCCCGGTCTCGATGGCGAGAGCCCGTGGGGCGCGTCCGACCGGTGCGTCCACGACGGCGGTAACGCGATGCTCAACGTTCCCAACCCGACCCCGTCCTGCACCGACAACGGCCTGCGCTTCGGCGGCTCCCTGCCGTGGGAGGCCGGCGTCCTGGACTTCACCGGCATGGCGGCGTCGATGTCGTGGCAGATCACCCCGTCGCTCGACCAGATCCAGAAGGCGATGCAGGAGGTCGGTGCTCAGAACACCGTGCTCCACATCTACTTCCGCCAGCCCTACGTCCTCGACCAGGCCAGTGGGCTGCAGGACGCCGGCGCGATCGTCGCCGGCTTCGGCACGACCGACACGGCGCTGTTCGACGTGCTGTCCGGCAAGGTCGCTCCGCAGGGCAAGATGCCGTTCGCGCTCGCGAACAACGTCCAGGCCATCGCCACCCAGGCCCCTGACCAGCCCGGGTACGCCACGGCGGACACCCTCTACCCCTTCGGTCACGGCCTGACCTACGACAAGGCGAAGACCGCCAAGAAGTAGCGTCCCTTCTCCCGCGAGGACCCCGCCCCCCGGGCGGGGTCCTCGTCGTCTCGGGCCGTCGCGCCCGGCGCCGCGTCTGCCCTAGCCTGAGCGTGACGGGAGGTGACCGCATGGAGACGACGATCGCGCTCCATCTGCTGGTCACCTTCGCCTGCGGCCTGGTGGCCGTCGTGGTCCGGATGCCGCCGCTGCTGGGGTTCCTGGGCGCGGGCATGGCGCTCACCGCGCTGGGCGTCCCGCGGGTGGAGGCGCTCGACCTCGTCGCCGAACTCGGCGTCACGATGCTGCTGTTCGGCATCGGGCTGAAGTTCGACGTCCGCACCCTGATCCGGCGCGAGGTGTGGCTCACGGCGTCCGTGCACATGGCGCTGAGCGCGCTGGTGGGCGCCGGCTTCCTCGGACTGCTGGCGGTGCTGGGCTTCGGCCTGCTGGCCGGCGAGGGCTGGGGGACCTTCGTGCTCGTCGGGTTCGCCCTGTCGTTCTCGAGCACGGTCGTCGCGGTCAAGGTGCTGGAGGACCGCAACCACGCCCAGGCCCTGTACGGCCGCGTCGCGATCGGCATCCTGCTCCTGCAGGACGTCGCCGCGGTCGCCTTCCTGGCCGCCACCCAGGGGCACGCCCCCAGCCCCTGGGCGCTCGCGCTCGTGGGTCTGGTCCCCGCCTCGTGGGTGTTCCGCCGCATCTTCGACCGCATGGGCCACGCCGAGATGCAGGTGCTGTTCGGCATCGTGATGGCCTTCGTGCCCGGGTTCGCGCTCTTCGAGCTGGTCGGCGTCCGGGGCGACATCGGCGCCCTCGTCGTCGGCCTGCTGCTGTCGCCGCATCCCGCCGCCGAGGAGCTCGCGCGCAGCCTGTTCTCGCTCAAGGAGTTGCTGCTGGTCGGCTTCTTCGTGTCGGTCGGGATGAGCGGCCTCCCGACCTTGGAGACGCTCGCCCTGAGCCTGGTGCTGCTGCTGCTGATCCCGGTCCAGACCGCGCTGTACGTGGGCATGCTGTGGTGGCTCGGGCTCCGGCGGCGCACCGCGATCCTCGCCGGCATCGCCCTGGCCAACTTCTCCGAGTTCGCGCTCATCATCGCCTCGGTGGGGGCCGACACCGGCCTGCTCGCCGGGACGTGGGTGCCGACGCTGGAATTCGCCGTGGCGCTCAGCTTCGTGGCGGCCACGGTCCTCAACCGGCACACCGCCGGCCTCGCCCTGCTCCTGCGCCGGCTCGTGCCGGCGCGTTCCGAGGACAAGCTCCACCCCGACGACCGCCACATCGACGTCGGCGACGCCACCGTGGTCGTCCTCGGGGTCGGACGCCTGGGGCGCGCCGCCTACGACCGTCTCACCGGCGCCTACGGGCTCCGGGTCCTCGGCGTCGACCTCGACGAGGGCGTCGTGGGGCGCCTGCGACGCGAGGGACTCAACGTCGTCCACGGCGACGCCACCGACGACGACTTCTGGGACCGCATCACCCGCACGCACCGCGTCCGGATCGCCGTGCTGGCCATGCCCGAACGCGGCTCGAACCTCAGTGCCCTGCAGAAGCTCCACGCCAGCGAGTTCGCGGGCGTGGTCGCCGTCGTCGCCCAGTTCGCCGACGAACTCGTCGAGATGGCGCAACAGGGGGCGCAGGCGGTCTTCCACCTCTACGAGGGCGCCGGCGTGGAACTCGCCGACCGGGCGGCGTCCGTGGCCGGGCTAGCCCTCCCGGCGGAACACCCGGAGATCGACGGGACTCCGCAGTAGCCCCGCGGCGTCGGGGTGTCAGCGCTCCGGGAGCGCGACGTGCATCTCCCAGACGAGGACCTCTGCGGGCTCGTGGGCGCTGACCCGTTGCCCGCCGGTCGCAGTCAGGCGCACGGCGTCCCCTTCGGCGAGCGGGCCCGCGCCCTCGAGCCCGACTGACCCGCGCGCCACGAAGAGGTGCAGGTAGGGGGCCTCCGGGAGCAGGACCGAGCCTCCCGGCGCCAGTCGCGCGACGTGCAGGGCGGCGAACCGGTTGTTGATGCGGATGGCCGAGGCGTCGCGGTGCCGGGCCATGCCGGAGGCAACCGTCACGAGGTCTCCCGACGCCAGCAGATCGCCCACCTCGAGTTGCTCGTAGCCCGGGGTGAGCGCGGCCTCGTCGGGAACGACCCACATCTGGACGAGGCGGACCGGCTGCTCGTGGGCGTCGTGGTTGGCGTCGAACAGCCAGGAGTCGTTCCGCTCGGAGTGGAGGATGCCGGCGCCGGCGCTCATCCGCTGGGCGAGCCCGGGGTAGATGATGCCTGCGTTGCCGCGGGTGTCCTGGTGGACCAGAGACCCCTCCAGCACCCACGTCACGATCTCCATGTTGCGGTGGTAGTGCGTGTCGAAGCCGGTGCCCGGTTCGATGACGTCCTCGTTGTGGTTCACCAGGACCCCGTGGTGGGTGTTCCGCTGCCGGCCGCGGGAGGGGTCCCAGGACGCCGCCCCCGAGAACGACGCGTGGGACGTCAACCAGTCGAGCCGGGCGTGCGCCCGTTCGGACGCCTTCCTCACGTCGACGGTGGGGGTCGGGGTCATCGCAAGCCTCCGTGTGGATGGAACGGCTCGGGGGGACGCGGTGGGCGCGGTCCCACGGCGTCCCCCCGAAAGGGATCAGGAGTCGATCAGCTCAGGCGGCCTTGACCGCGGACACCTCGAACTCGAGGGTGACCTTCTCCGACACCAGCACGCCGCCGGTCTCCAGCGCCGCGTTCCAGGTCAGGCCGAAGTCCTTGCGTGCGACGACGACGGAGCCCTCCAGGCCCACGCGCTCGTTGCCGAAGGGGTCGGTCGCCGAGCCGTTGTACTCGAAGTCGATCGTGACCGGGCGGGTGACGTCCTTGATCGTGAGATCGCCGGTCACGCGGAGGGTGCCGGCGTCGACCGCGTCGATCTTGGTGGAGCGGAACGTGATGGTGGGGTACTTCTCCACGTCGAAGAAGTCACCGGAGCGCAGGTGGGCGTCGCGGTCGGCGCTGCGGGTGTCGACCGAGGCGACCTGGATGGTCACGGCGATGCTGGGGTCGGCGAGGTCCTCCCCGGTGGTCGCGGTGCCTTCGAAGTCGTTGAACGAGCCGCGCACCTTGGTCACCATCGCGTGACGGGTGACGAAGCCGATCCGGCTGTGGCTGGGGTCGAGGTTGTAGGTGCCGTTGAGGCTCTTGAGATCGGTCATGGTGTGCTCCTTGGGCTGCGTTCTGGTGGCTGGGGGTCTGACTGGCTTGTTGATCACAACCCTACGCGAATCTGGTTGAGATGTCAACTACTTTACGCACGTGGTCGCGCTATCGTTCTGCCATGTCAGACATGCTGGTCGGCGTGCTCGCCCTTCTCGCGGGCCTCCTGTTGACCCTGCGCGGACAGGCGGCGCTCCGGCTGGCCTTGGCCGTCTGGGGCGGCTTCGTCGGGTTCTCCCTGGGGGCCGGGCTCGCGAGCCTCGTGACGGGCGAGGGTGTCCTGGCGGGCCCGGTCGCGTGGGTGGCGGCGATCGTCGGGGCACTGCTCTTCTCGGGCCTGGCCTACGCGTTCTACGCCCTCGCCGTGATCATCACCCTCGGTTCCATCGGGTACGGGCTGGCCGCGATGTTCGCTCGAGGGATCGACCTCGGGCCGGCCCTGGCCATGCTCGCGGGCGTGGTGGGTGCCCTCGCCCTCGCCCTGCTCGGCCTCGTCATCGACCTGCCACGGCTGGTCCTGATCCTCCTCAGCGCCGTGGCGGGTGCTGCTGTCGCCCTCCTCGGCCTCGCGATGCTCCTGGGACTGGCGGATTCCACCGCGCTTGCCGGCACCCACGGCGTCCCGACGACCCTCGAGGGTCCCTGGTGGGGGATCGGCTACGCGGCCCTCGTGGTCGCGGGGGTTGTGGTGCAGTCCCGCACCCACGCCTGGTCGGACGCCCGCGCGCGGTGGGGCAGAATGCCCTCATGGAGGAGACCGGACGCCTGACGCTGCAGGTCCACGAGGGGACGGCCGTCGTCACGATCGAGAACCCCGGCAAGCGCAACGCCATGACCCCCGCCATGTGGGAGGCCTGGCCCGCGGTGATGGAGGACGCGATCTCGGACGCCGGCGTCCGGGCGGTGGTGATCACCGGCGCCTCCGGCACGTTCTGCGCCGGCGCCGACATCGCACAACTCGACTCGATCCACGACACCGACCTGCCCACGCGAGCCCACCTCGCCATCGCGCACTGTCCGAAGCCCACCATCGCCGCGATCTCCGGCCACTGCGTGGGGGGCGGGGTCCAGGTCGCGGCCGCGTGCGACATCCGCGTCGCGGGGCTCTCCGCACGGTTCGGCGTCACCCCCGCCAACCTCGGGATCATCTACCCGGCCGCCCCGCTGCAGCGGCTGGTCGACCTGATCGGACCGGCCGCGACCAAGTACCTGGTCTTCACGGCCGACCTCGTGGGTGCCGAGCGGGCGCGCCACATCGGCCTGGTCGACGAGATCCTCCCCGACTCGGTCGTCCTGGACCGCGCCCTCCGCCTGGCGCGGGAGGTGGCGCAGCGCTCCCAGCTCACGATCCAGGCCACGAAGGACATCGTCGACCACATGACCGCCGGGACGCTCACCCGCGAGCGCCTGGACGCGTGGATGGGCGAGGTCGCCGCGAGTCCCGACGTCGCGGAGGGGATCTCGGCGTTCCGGGAGCGCCGGCGTCCGCGGTTCACCTGGAACGGCGCCGGGCTGCCGGAATGAGTCAGGGCCGCTTCTCCCGCCGCTCGCTCCTGGGGGCGGCAGGGCTGCTCGGGCTGGCCGGTTGCGGCGCCCTCACCGAGGGCGCCGACCTCGCGGTGTTCGGGTCGGTCGAAGGCCTCGCCGTGCGCGGCGGGGGCTTCGCCGCCGCGACGCCGGGGGTCGAGGGGACCGGCGTCGTCCGCCTGACGCATCCGCTGGCCCGGGCCAGCCTGCGCCTCACCGTCACCAGAGGCATCCCGGACTCGGCCACCTGGGTCGGGGTCGGTGACGCCACTCCGGTCGTCGCCTTCGGCTACCGGTCCGGGTCGGGGCTCGGATTCCTCCGGGGGGGAACGGCCGATGTCGCGCGGGTCCCGGACGCGGACCTGCGCGACGGGGACCGCTTCGACGTCCACCTCGTGTGGGACCGGGCCGTCAACCCCTCCGCCGCGGCCCCCGGCCGCGCCTGCCTGACCGCGACCTACGCCCGGGTGGGCGGGGGACCGTCCGGTTGGGACCAGGCCGTCGTCGGCCTCGACTCCCCGGACGCGCTGGGCGCGTTGCTGGTCCGGACCAACGTCGCCACCGGGGTCGTCCACCGCCTCGCCATCGCCGACCCGGTCGGAGCGGACGTGCGCTTCGGGCGCGTCGGGTACCTGTACGCCTCCTACTCCGCCGTGCGGGGGGAGTCCGTGCGTGTGTGGCTGCCCGACCGTCCCAACGGGCGGGCCGTGATCGTGTGCCACGGGCACGGCGACACCAGTCGTGGCGACGGCGCCGGGCACTACCGCCGCGTGGCCGAGGAGGGGTACACGGTGTTCGTCCCCGACATGGGTGGGCAGACCTGGGGCAACGACACCGCGCTCCACACGCTGGCTGCCCTGCACCGCCACGTCGAGCGCGACTTCGGGCTCGACCCCCGCGTCCTGCTGTGGGGGGTGTCGATGGGTGGAGGCGCCGCGCTGACCGCGATCGCGAAGCGCACCCTGCCCGTCCGGGCGGCCTTCCTGGCCGAGCCGGTGTGCTCGCTGGCCGACAAGTGGGCCGAACGGCCCACCCTGCGTGCGGCCTACCGCAACGACCCCGCGCTCGCCCGGGCGAACGATCCCTTGCGGCAGCCCGTGAGCGCCTACGCAGGGGTGCCGCTGCTGTTCACCGCCTCGCCCCAGGACACGGTCGTGCCCAAGGCGGTCCACACGGACGCCCTGCGCGCCCGTCTGGGCGACGCGACGAGCCACCGGCTCATCGAGGCGAGCGGCGACCACAGCGACCCGAGCCACTTCCCGGTCGCGACCGTGCTGGACTGGTTCGCCGGGCAGCCCTGACGGCTAGGCTCGTTGCAGTCTCCCCGATTGGTGGTTGGTTCCCCGTGCGTCGTCTCCTGGCACTCCTTCTCGTCCCCCTGCTGTTCCTCGCGGGCTGCTCCGCGCCGGGTTCGGCGTCGACCGGCTTCGCCGCGATCACCGTGTCGGGTGAGCCCGGCGCCGCCCCGAGTGTGGACGGGATCACGGGCGTCACGACGGACGCCATCGTGTCGCGCGTCCCGGTCGCGGGCACCGGCGAGCCGATCGACGACGGCGACTTCGTGGACGTCCACTACGTGCTCTACCGGGCGGTCGACGGCAGCGAGCTGTACAACTCCTACGAGGCCGGGCCCAACACGCTCAACCTCGACTCGGCCAATGACCCCCTCCTGAGCGCGCAGGTCAAGGGGCAGAAGCTCGGCAGCCGCGTCCTCATCGCCGCGCCCGCGAGCGAGGTCTACGGAGAGGACTCGGCCAGCGCCGGCGTCGACCCCACCGAGACCCTGGTCCTGGTGGTGGAGCTGATCTCGAAGTTCGCCGCCCCCGCCGTGACGGGGACCATCGACGACGT
>CAZZGU010000062.1:0-2105 GCA_964653755.1 uncultured Nigerium sp.
CACCCCTGCGGCGGGGCGGGCTGCTGCGGCGGCGTCCCCCACCCCTGCGGCGGGGGCGCGGGAACGGGCTGCGGCTCCACGGGTCGCGGCGGCGGGCTGATCGGCGGGACGCTGCTGGGCACCCGCTTCTCGGAACCGGTCCACGCCGGACGCTTGGGCCGCTTGACCAGCGGTTCGAAGACCCGGGCGACCTGCTCCTTGTCGAGGGTCTCCTTCTCGAACAGCTGACGCACGAGTTCGTCCAGTACCTCGCGGTTCTCCACCAGGGCGTCGAACGCCTCCTGGTGGGCAGTGGAGATGAGCTGGGCGACCTCGGCGTCGATGATGGCGGCCACCGACTCGGAGTAGTTGCGCGAGGTCTGGCTCAGATCGCGGCCGAGGAACGGCTCGTGGTCGCCGCTCCCGAGCTTGACGGCGCCGATGCTCTCGGTCATGCCGTAGTCGGTCACCATCGCGCGGGCGAGCTTCGTGGCCTTCTCGATGTCGTTGGAGGCGCCCGTGGTGGGGTCGTGGAAGACCAACTCCTCGGCTGCGCGTCCGCCCAGCATGTAGGCCAGCTGATCGAGCAACTCACCCCGCGTCTGGGAGTACTTGTCGGAGTCGGGCATCACCATGGTGTAGCCCAACGCCCGTCCGCGCGGCAGGATCGTGACCTTCTGCACGGGGTCGTTGCCCGGCATGGCCGCCGCGACAAGAGCGTGGCCGCCCTCGTGGTAGGCGGTGATCAGGAGCTCCCGCTCATTCATCACCCGCGTGCGCTTCTGCGGACCTGCGATGACGCGGTCGATGGCCTCGTCGAGGTTCTGCTTGGTGATCCACTGCTTGTTCTGCCGGGCCGTGAGCAACGCTGCCTCGTTGAGGACGTTGGCCAGGTCGGCGCCGGTGAACCCCGGCGTCCGCTTGGCGACCGACTCGAGGTCGGCGTCCTGGGCCAGCGGCTTGTTCTGGGCGTGGACGCGGAGGATCTGCAGGCGTCCGCGCATGTCCGGCGACTCCACAGGGATCTGCCGGTCGAACCGGCCCGGACGCAGCAGCGCCGGGTCGAGGACGTCGGGGCGGTTGGTGGCGGCGATGAGCACGACGCCGCCGTGCACGTCGAAGCCGTCCATCTCGACGAGCAACTGGTTGAGCGTCTGCTCGCGCTCGTCGTGGCCGCCTCCCATGCCGGCGCCACGATGGCGTCCGACGGCGTCGATCTCGTCGATGAAGACGATGGCGGGTGCGGCTTCCTTGGCCTGGTTGAAGAGGTCCCGGACGCGGGAGGCGCCCACGCCCACGAACATCTCGACGAAATCGGAGCCGGAGATCGAGAAGAACGGGACGCCGGCCTCCCCGGCGACTGCCCGTGCCAGCAGGGTCTTGCCCGTGCCGGGCGGGCCGTAGAGCAGGACGCCCTTGGGGATCTTCGCGCCGACGGCCTGGAACTTGGCGGGCTCGGCGAGGAACTCGCGGATCTCCTGGAGTTCCTCGATCGCCTCCTCACAGCCGGCCACGTCGGCGAAGGTCGTCTTGGGGGTGTCCTTCGAGGCGATCTTGGCCTTGCTGCGCCCGAAACTCATGATGCGGTTGCCGCCCTGGGCGTTGTTCATGAGGAAGAAGAACAGGAAACCGATGATGATGAACGGCAGGATCCCCATGAGGAAGAACGACCAGAAGCCCCCGTCGGGATTCTCACCCCGCCACTGTTCAAGGGTTCCGGCGGCGACCCGCTCGTTGAGTCGGTCGATGATCTGCTCGCTCTGCGTGCCGACCCAGGTGGCCCGGATCTTGCTCTGCGCGTCGTCCTTCAACTCCAGGCGGATCTCCTGGTCGCCATCCACGAGGACGACCTCCCGGATCGGGTCGTCGCCGGCCAGGATCGTCACGACTCTCGACGTGGGCTCAAGCCGGTAACCGCTGGCGTTGCCGAGCAGGTCGACCGCGATCAGGACGACCAGGAAGATCGTGATGATCCAGAAGATGGGCGACTTGAACAGCCGTGGTGCTTTCATGACCTACCTCGGGTGTCGGGGCACCCCCTGACTGTACCGGGTGGGCCCAATCGAACCTTCCGGTGTCAGCCCGGACGCCCTCGGCGGGCGTAAGGCAGGCCCTCGGCAGCCGTA
>CAZZGU010000062.1:2115-11833 GCA_964653755.1 uncultured Nigerium sp.
GCGAAGGGGCGGGGCGGGGCGGGGCGGGGGGGGCGTCAGCCGTAGACGTGCGGGGCCAGGGTGGCGACGTCGGTGAGGTTGCGGTACTTGCCTGCGAAGTCCAGGCCGTAGCCCACGACGAACTCGTTGGGCAGGTCGAAGCCGACATACCTCACCGCGACGGGGCTGTCGAACGCGTCGGGCTTGCGGAACATCGTCATGACCTGGAGCGACGCCGGCTTGCGCGACCGAAGATTCTGGACGAGGTAGGCCAGGGTCAGCCCGGTGTCGATGATGTCCTCGACGACCAGGACGTGGCGGCCCTCGATGTCGGTGTTGAGGTCCTTGAGGATCCGCACGACGCCGGAACTCTGCGTCCCCGACCCGTAGGACGAGATGGCCATCCAGTCGAGCTCAAGGTGCGAGCGCATGGCGCGGGCCAGGTCGGCCATCACCATCATCGCCCCGTTCAGGACGCCGACGAGCAGGACATCCTTGTCCGAGTAGTCGGCGTCGATCTGTTCGGCGAGTTCGGCGACCCGCTGGGCGACCTCGTCCCGGGTGTACAAGACCCGGAGCAGTTCGCCCTCGATGTGCGATGCATCCACGTCCGGCAGCCTACCGCGCGCGGGCTTGCCAGATCAGACGTCCGGACCGACGGACCACCCGGCCGCCCACCACGTCGACGCCCCGTTGGCCGTGCCACGCGCTGACGAGGCAGTCGACCGCGCTGAGGTGGGTTGCCGTGAGATCACGTGCGCCACGCCCCACGAGCCAGCCCCGCAGCACACGCCCCCGAAGGGCGGGGTCCAGGCCGGCGAGCCAGTCGCACGAGGGCTCCGCTTCGAGTCCCCCGGACGCCTCGCGCGCGGCCAGCGCATCGAGCAGGTCGGCGTCCGCCCGGGCCAGGGCCGCGGTGCGTGCGAGGGCCTCCGCCACGCCCGGGCCCAGGGCACGCTCGAGGGCCGGCAGCGCGTCGCGTCGGGCCCGGACGCGGGCGAACCGCGGGTCGTCGTTGTGGGGGTCCTGCCAGACGGCGAGCCCTTGCTCGGCGCAGCAGGCGGCCGTGGTCGCGCGGCGGAGCCCGAGCAGCGGTCGGACGAACACGCCCCTCGCCTGCGGCATCCCCGCCAGGGAGCGGGTGCCCGACCCACGGGCCAGCCCGAGCAGCACCGTTTCGGCCTGGTCGTCGAGGGTGTGTCCGAGCAGCACCAGCTCCCCGGGCCGGCGGGCGGCCTCGAGGGCTCCGTACCGCGCGTCGCGGGCGGACGCCTCGGGTCCGGCTCCGTCGTCGACGACCTCGACCCGCACGACCTCGGCGTCGAGCCCCAGCCCACGGAGCCGGGAGGCGACGGCCAGGGCCACGGCGTCCGACGACGGCTGCAGCCCGTGGTCGACGACGACTGTCCGGCAGGCCAGTCCCCGACGCCCGGACGCCGTGCGCGCGGCCCAGGCCAGCGCGAGGGAGTCCGGGCCGCCCGAGCAGGCCACGAGCCAGGGAGCGTCAGGGACGGCGTCCAACGCCTGCAGGACGGCCAGCGAGGCGGGCCCGAGCGCGCGCCGGGCCATCAGGGCTCACCCGTGAACACGCCCGACCCACAGAGCGGGGTTCGTGATCTCGGCCGGCCCGGGCAGGTAGTCGGGGCCGACGTACACGGCGTTGAGCCCGTCCACGCCCACCCGGTTGATGACGGCGCGGCAGAAGGCGGCCCCGTCGCGGTACTGGGCGAGCTTGAGGTCCAGGCCGATGGTCTTGTTGAGGACGCGGGTGAAACCGCCACGCTGCCGGTGGGCGTCGAACGTCCGCCGGATCGCAGCGACGGTCGGGACGACCTCGGGCCCGACGCGGTCCATCATGTCGTCGGCATAGCCCTCAAGGAGCGCCATCACGGCGCTGATCTCGTCGAACACGACCTTCTGCTGCGGAGTGGTGATCACGTCGATCAGGGACGACGGCCGCTGGCGCCGCGTGGTCTCGACCGGCTCGACGGGCTCGTCCGGCGAGAGCAGGGTGCCCAGGCGCTGCAGCAGGTGACCGCGCAGCCAGGGCGCCTGCGCGAACTGCAGGCGGTGCGTCTGTTCGTGGAGGCACACCCACAGCCGGAAGTCGGACCGGTTCACCCCCAGCTGACGCTCCACCTTGGCGACGTTGGGCGCCACCAGCAACAGGTGCGGGGTGGCGGCGAAGGGCAGGAACTGACCCAGGATCCGGGTTCCGAGGGCGGCGAGCGCGATCCCGAGCTGGGCGCCGTTCACGCGGGCCTCCACCTGCTCACGCACGGAGCCTGGCTGCGGCAGCGGGCGTCCGGACGCCTCGGCGAGCATGGTGGCGACCATGTCCACGTTCGCGCGGACCCACGTGGGCCGGTCGACGACGGGCATGTCGCGCGCGACCGGGACGGTCAGGCGCGTCACCTCGGCCACCGGGGCCACGGACGCCTCCGCGCTCGCCCGCAGCGACGCCACGAGCTCGGCGATCTCGGCACGTTCGAGCTCGGGTCCGGCCGGGACGACGCGGCGTCCGGTGGAGGCCGCGACCTCCAGGTCGATGAAGGGGATCGACACCATGGCGGCGACTCTACCCACACCAGGAGGTGGCTAAGCGGCCGCGAGTTCGGCGCTCGCGCGGTCGATCCAGGCGCGGGGCTCGACCGATCCGGGCGCCTCGTTGAGCACGAACGCGAACACCAGCGGGTGCCCGCTCCGGCTCACCACGTAGCCGGCCAGGGCGTGGACGCCGCGGATCGTGCCCGTCTTCGCCCGGACGACCCCCCGCCCGACGACCGCATCGGGCTGCTCGAACCGCTCGTCGAGCGTCCCGGTCACCCCCGCCACCGGCAGTCCGCTGACCAGGGCGCGCAGCCGCGGCTCCTCGATGCCCTGGAGCACCGCGCCGGCGAGCACCGCCGGCGTGACGCGGTTGTTGGCGGAGATGCCGTTGCCGTCGAAGAGGACCATCCCCTCCGACCACAGGCCCCGCGTCTGGAGTTCGGCCACAAGGACGGCCGGGGCCTCTGTGAAGGACGCCGGGCGCCCACGGGCCAGCGCCACGTGGAAGGCGAGAGTCTCGGTGGCGTCGTTGTCGCTGGTCAGGAGGGCCTGCTCGACGATCATGGCGACCGGGAGCGACTCGACGACGGCAAGTCGGGCCGGGGAGTCGCCCGCGGGCGTGGCCGCATGGTCGGACACCACCACCGGTGCCACGGCCGGGGCCACGGAGGTGACCGCGATGCCGCGCGCACCCAGCCATCCGGCGAACCGCTCGGCCGCGAACAGGCTGGGATCCGGGTGCCGGGCGGGGTTGCCGGGCTCCGGCATGGCGTGGTCGGCGGTCAACGCCGTGATCGGAGCCACCGACCACTGGAAGGTCTCGGGCCACTCGGGGTTCCAGGACGGTCCCGTGAAGAGGGTGGCGTCGTAGCCCAGCGCCACCGAGGTCACCCCGGATGCGACGAGCGCGTCGGCCGTCCGTCCCGCGAGCTCTTCGAGCGACGCGCCGCCCGGGGATCCGGTCGGCGCTGCCGAGCGCAGGAGCGGGTCGCCTCCACCGACGAGGACGATCGTGGTGGCGTCCGCGCGGACGACCGCGGTCTCGAACGTGCGGTCCGGACCCAGCACGTCGAGGGCCACGAGACCGGTGAGGAGCTTCAGCGTGGACGCCGGCGCCTGCGGCTCGCCCCCCGCCGTGTAGACGACGGCGCCGGTCGTGGCGTCGATCACGTGGGCCCCGACGTTGGCCCGCCCGGCGACCAGCGCGTCGAGTCGGGCGGCCAGGGCGGGCGCGTCGAGCGGGGTCGGCGCGGGCGTGAAGGCCGGCAGGACGGGCGTGGGCTCTGGTGCGGCCGCCAGGGCCGGCAGTCCCGACCCCACCCGGGGGTCGGCGGCGAGGAGGCCCGACCAGGGGCCCCGGATCGCCCAGGTGGCGCCCGCCGTTGCGGCCACCAGCAGCCAGGCCACCAGGGGTTGCAACCACCAGAGGCGGGCGCGCGAGGGGGGACGACGGGGCATGTCCTCCATCATGCTCCACGCACTAGGCTGTGCCCGACCGGCGTTGGTCTCGACTTGATCGACAGGCGTTGGTCCCCGACCATCAAGCCCACACCCAGCCAAAGGTGACACCCGCATGAAGTCGTCGTTCGAACGCCCCAAGATCAAGCCCGCGCTCCGGTTCGACGTGACCGTCGAGATCCCGAAGGGCACCAAGAACAAGTACGAGATGGATCACCACACCGGCCGGATCCGCCTGGACCGCACCCTGTTCACCTCGACCCAGTACCCCAACGACTACGGGTTCATCGAGGGCACGCTAGGTCAGGACGGCGACCCGCTGGACGCCATGGTGCTCCTGCAGGAGGCCACCTTCCCCGGGGCGCTCATCGAGTGCCGCGCGATCGGCATGTTCCGCATGACCGACGAGGCCGGCGGCGACGACAAGGTGCTGTGCGTTCCGACGGCCGACATGCGCCAGGAGGGCCTGCGCAACCTGACCGACATCTCCGACCTCACCCTGCTGGAGATCGAGCACTTCTTCTCGGTCTACAAGGACCTCGAACCGGGCAAGTCCGTCGAGGGGGCCATCTGGGTCGGCCGCGCCGACGCCGAGGCCGAGGTCCGCGCGAGCTGGGATCGTGCGCGCGGGACGTCGTTCGAGAACGAGTACACCGGCGGCAAGGAACAGAAACTCGTCGACGACATCTCCGAGGCCTGACCGCGGACCTCGCGCGATGCCGGGCCCGGCTCGCCACACCCTGGCGCACCTGAGTGACCTGCATCTGCGAGCCGCCGCCGACCCGCTCGTCGGCGGTGTGGCGGACGCCCGCGCACACCTGGTCGCGGCGCTGGAGGTGCTCACGACCTGGGACCACGCCTGCGACGCCTGGGTGTTCACCGGCGATCTGTCTGACGACGGCTCCCCGGAGTCCTACCGGGACCTGCGCGCGCTCGTCACCGGCGCGGCGGACGCCGCGGGCGTCCGGGTGATCTGGGCCACCGGCAACCACGACGACCGCGCCACATTCCGGGCCGAACTGCTCGACGCCGAACCGTCCGGGGCGCCGTACCTGGCCGCACACGACCTCGCCGGGCTGCGGCTGCTGGTGGTGGACACGAACGTCCCGGGGGTGCCCTGGGGACGGGTGGCGGACGGGTCGTTGACCTGGCTGCGGGAGCGGCTGCAGCGGCCCGCCCCCGCAGGAACGCTGCTCGTGCTCCATCACGCCCCGCTGCCGGTGGTGCAGGACGCCGCAGCGCTGTGGCCCCTGCGCGACGCGGACGCCGTGGCGGAGGTCGTCCGTGGCTCGGACGTGCGGGCGATCCTCTCGGGGCACTTCCACCAGGCGGGCTACGGGATGTTCGCGGGCGTCCCGGTAGCGCAGGCGCCCGCCCTGGCCTACTCGATCGACCCCACGGCGGGGCGGACGCTGCGGGGCCACGATGCGCACCAAGGGTTCGCGCTGGTGCAGGTGTACGACGACACCGTCGTCCACACGGTCGTGCCGTTGGGGCGGGGAGCCCCGGTCACCGAGCCGGTCTCCCCCACCGACGCCGCGCGCCGGCTGGCGGCGTCCTGACGAAGCCGGACGCCGGCGTCCGACGGGTCAGTCGCCGTTCGGGGTCCTGCCGAGGACGACCGGCTGGCGGGAGATGATCCACGCGTCGGTGCCACCGCTGACCGACGTGACGTCGAAGCCCTGCGCGGTGAGGAAGTCCGCGACGGTCTTGCTGCGGTTCCCCGAGCGGCAGATCACGTACACGTGCTGGTCGCGCGGGATCTGGGGCAGGTACTGGGCGATCTGGCTCATGGGGGTGAAGATCGCCCCCGGCACATGGCCCTCGACGTACTCCATCGCCTCGCGCACGTCGATGACAGTCACGCCGTCGGCGTACGCGCCGATGAAGTCCCTCATGGTGATGGTCTTGGTCATGACGCTGATTCAACCACGTCGGCGTCCGACCTCAGGCCTCCGGGAAGTCGGGGCGGACGCCGGCCGCGACAGTCCGGAACCTGACGTGGACCGCGGCGACGACCTCGACGTCCTGGGGCACGATCTCGAGCAGTTCGGGCGCTGAGGAGCGGGCAGCCATGGGTGAGGCGAACGAGAGAGGCCCGGCGTCCGCGAGCGCGCCCGAGTCCGAGAGCAGGCCGGGATCGGAGATCTCCTCAACCTCGACAGCGTCGGCACCCTCGGCCCGCGCCATCGCGAGGGCACGGCGGCGCGCGGACGCGATGGCTGCCGTCAGCGCCTCCTCCTCCAGACGCTCCCCGGTGGCATCCGTGAGCGACCAGCCGACCCAGCCGACGCGCACGGCGTCCATCGCCCCGGCCCGGGCCGTGAAGGCAGCGAGTTGCTCGAAGTCGGTGAAGTCCGCGGTGAGGTTGACCGAGGCGACGACCCGCTCGGGGAGGCGTCGACCCTGGCCGTCCGAGGGCCAGTGGGAGTTGACCCGCACCGGCTCCACGCTGTACCGCTCGACGCCCGCGAGCGAAGCGAGGTCGTCGGCGAGCCGCTGGGCCGCGCGCGTGGCGTCCGCGACGGCCCTGCTGCGGGACCCCGACTCGGCGGTCGATGAGACGCTCAGGTGGGCGAGCTCGGGCGCTCTCCTGAGCTTGTGCTCGCCCCGCACGGTGATCCTCATCGCCCCTCCGTCCCTGGGGTCGGATCGCGGATTGCCGCCCCACGCCCAGTGGGACCATGATTGGATGGAACCGTCGGACCCGTCAACAGGAGGGCCCGGCAGGCGCACGACCAGTGGGAGAGGCCCAAGGGAGGGCCCCCGACCACCCGCCATGAGGCTCACCCCGGCCCCCGCCGACGGACGGTGCCCGCACCCGGGCGCGCGCCACGGAGGAATCGACCGACCTAGGGAGAACCCAATGGCTGACATCGTCGTCCTGGGGGCGGGGGTCGCGGGTCACACCGCAGCACTCCACCTCAAGCGCCTGATCGGCAAGGAGCACACCGTCACGGTCGTCACACCCAACTCCCAGTACAACTGGATCCCGTCGAACATCTGGGTCGGCGTGGGCGTGATGGCCAAGAAGAACGTGGTGTTCCCGCTGGCACCCATCTACAAGCGCAAGGGCATCAAGTACCTTCAGGCCAAGGCTGTCGCCGTCCGTCCCTACGGGGACGATGCCAGCGACCGCCCGGCCGTGGACATCGAGTACACCAGCAAGGAGAAGGCCGGGCAGACGGAGCGCATCCGCTACGACTACCTGGTGAACGCGACCGGCCCCAAGCTGAAGTTCGAGGCCACCCCGGGCCTCGGGCCGCACGGCGGTCACACGATCTCGGTCTGCACCGCCGACCACGCGGTGGAGGCGAACGAACACCTGCAGGCGTGCATCGCGAAGATGAAGGCGGGCCAGCCGCAGACGTTCGTCATCGGCACAGGCCACGGCACCGCCACCTGCCAGGGGGCGGCGTTCGAGTACTGCTTCAACGTCGACCACGAGTTGCGCGAGGCCGGCGTCCGGGACAAAGGCCGGATCATCTATCTGACCAACGAGGCCGCCCTCGGCGACTTCGGCGTCGACGGCATGACTTTCGTCGACCGTGGCTTCGAGATGACGAGCGAACTCTGGACCGGATCGCTGTTCCGTGAGCGCGGCGTCGAGGCGATCGTGGGCGCGGCCGCCCAGTCGATCGACCCGGGGGTCATCCACTACGAGGTCCTCGACGGCACCCACCACGACCTGAACTTCGACTTCGCCATGCTCATCCCGCCGTTCAGCGGGCAGCCGATCAAGGCGTTCGACAAGGCAGGAGCCGACATCAGCGATCAGCTCTTCGCACCCAGCGGCTTCATGAAGGTGGACGCCGACTACACGCCGAAACCGTACGAGGAGTGGCGCGCCGAGGACTGGCCGAAGACCTACCAGGTCCCCGGACTGGACAACGTGTTCGCGGTCGGCATCGCGTTCGCGCCGCCGCACCAGATCTCCCGTCCGCGGAAGTCGCCCAACGGGACCGTCATCGCCCCGGCCCCCCCGCGCACCGGCATGCCCTCGGGCGTGATGGGCAAGGCTGCCGCCATGACCATCGCCGATCGCCTCAAGAACCCGGCCGCTCATGCCCACAACGCGTCGATGACCCGCATGGGCGCGGCGTGCGTCGCCTCCGCGGGCTCGGGGCTGCTGAACGGCAGCGCCGCCGCGATGACGATGCTCCCGGTGGTGCCGGACTACGCCAAGTACCCGACCGGGCGCGACATCCGCGGCACGAAGGGCGAGCTCGGGCTCTTCGGGCACTGGGTCAAGCTCATGCTGCACTACCTGTTCATCTACAAGGCCAAGGCCCTCCCGGGCTGGCAGCTGATTCCGGAGTGATCGACATGACATCGCAATCGTTCAACGCAACCGTCTCGGGCGCGGACCAGCCGATCCTCGACCTGAGCCGGGCCATCAACCCGACCCCCGACACCCTCGCCAAGCGGAGGAACCTGCCGATCCAGTTCAGCCGCTTCGTCGCCTTCATGGCGCGGATGGTCGTCATGGTGGCGAAGGGCCACGGGTGAGCTGACGGGCGTTCGGGCTCGGGTGTTCGGGCTCGGCTGCTCGGGCTCGGCTGTTCGGGCTCGGCTGTTCGGGCTCGGCTGCTCGGGCTCGGCTGCTCGGGCTCGGCTGCTCGGGCTCGGCTGCTCGGCGCGTAAACACCGCCGGTACTGACGTTCACCTGCGTTACAGCGGCGGTGGATGTCAGTACCGGCGGTGTTTTCGCCCGCCAGCGATGTACCGGCGGTGTTTACGCCCCCAGAGAAGTACCGGCGGTGTTTTCACCGGGCGCGGAACTACAGCACGGCCATCAACCCAACATTGGACACCGTCGCCAAACCAAGAACCTGCCGATCCAGGTCCAGCCGGTTCATGGCATGCATGGCGCGGATGGTCGTCATGGTGACGAAGGATCACTGGTGAACTGACGGGCGTCGGGGATCGGGAGCGCTTGACTCACGGCGTCCGGCGCGCTCGCTCACGGGTTCGGCGGCCCACTGGTTCGGCGGCTCACTGGTTCGGCGGCTCAGCGGTTCGGCGGTTTGGCGCCTCAGCGGTTCGCCCCTCGAGCCGTCGGCGCGGAAACACCGCCGGTACTGACATTCACCTGCGTTACAGCGGCGGTGGATGTCAGTACCGGCGGTGTTCACGCCCGCAAGAGAAGTACCGGCGGTGTTCACCCCCGCAAGAGCAAGGACCGGCGGTGTTCACCCCCGCAAGAGCAAAGACCGGCGGTGTTCACGCCCGCAAGAGAAGTACCGGCGGTGTTTTCACCCTGCACGTAGCCACCGCCGGCACCGGCGTCCTCAGTCGCGCACCTGCCCCGCCTGCTCGGCGATCTGGGCGTGGACCTTCTCCATGTCGAGGCCTCGCACCGCCTGGATCACACTGTCGAGCTGGGCCGACGACAGCGCCCCGGGCTGGTTGAACACCAGGACGCCCTCGCGGAACGCCATCAGGGTCGGGATCGACATGATCCCCGCAGCCGCGGCCAGACCGCGCTCGGCCTCGGTGTCCACCTTGCCGAACACGATGTCGGCATGCTTGTCGGACGCCTTCGCGAAGGTGGGCGCGAACATCCGGCAGGGTCCACACCAGGCCGCCCAGAAGTCGACGAACATGATGTCGGAGTCGGTGACGAGATCGGAAAAGGTCGCGGCGGTCAGATCGACGGGGGCCATGGTGGAACTCCTGTGTTGCGGGCTAGGTTGAGTCTCGAACTGGGTTTCAATATACCCCCTGGGG
>CAZZGU010000063.1:0-224 GCA_964653755.1 uncultured Nigerium sp.
TCATCGTCGCCGTCACCAACTACATCGTCGACGTGGTGGCCGCCTTCATCGATCCGAGGGTGAGGTACTGAGATGACCGTCCCCACCCCGGCCGACCGCCACGAGCCCTGGTACCTGCGGCTCCCGATCGTCGCGGACGTCCGTCGCTCGACCGGCCTCCAGCGCGGCATGCTCGTCGCGGGCCTGGCCCTGCTGATCGTCCTGACCAACCCCCTCCTGGTCCG
>CAZZGU010000063.1:234-11828 GCA_964653755.1 uncultured Nigerium sp.
CGGGTTGCTGCTGCTCACGGCGCTCCTGGCTCCCCTGCTGGCCCCCTACGGCTGGGCGCAGACCAACGTCGGGGGCGTCTCGTTCGGCACGCAACGTCCCCCCTCGCCGGAGCACCTGCTCGGCACCACCGTCTCCGGGTTCGACGTCCTCAGCCGCGTGATCTGGGGGACCCGGACGGCCGTCGCGGTCATCGCCGCCGCCGTGGTCGCGTCCCTGTTCGCCGGTGTCCTGCTCGGCCTGGTGTCGGGCTACCTGGGTGGCTGGGTGGACCGGGTCCTCGTCATGATCGCCGATGCGATCTACGCCTTCCCGTCCCTGCTCCTGGCCATCGTGATGTCGATCGTCATCAGCGGCGGGCGCTCGAGCGCCCTGGGCGGCATCCTGTCCGCCGCCCTGTCGATCACCGTGGTGTTCATCCCGCAGTACTTCCGGGTGATCCGGGCCGAGACCATCCGGCTGAAGGCCGAGCCCTTCGTGGAGTCGGCCAAGGTCATCGGGGCCCCCGTGCACCGGATCCTCTTCGGGCACATCTTCCGCAACTCCACCCGCACGCTGCCGCTGATCTTCACCCTCAACAGCTCCGAGGCGATCCTGACGCTCGCCGGCCTGGGGTTCATCGGGTTCGGCATCGAACCGACGTCGGCGGCCGAGTGGGGCTACGACCTCAACCGGTCGATGGCGGACGTCACCTCCGGCATCTGGTGGACCGCGCTCTTCCCGGGCGTGGCCATCGTGCTGTCGGTGCTCGGCATCACCCTGGTGGGAGAGTCCATGAACGACCTCAACGACCCCCGGCTGCGGACCCGTCGCAAGGCCCGCCGGGCTGCGGCGCCGCAGCCCACCGCGTCCGGGGAGGAGCGATGAGCGCCCAGCCCGCAGGCACGGACCCGCGCCTGCGCATCCGCGACCTCGACGTCACGTTCGCCACGGACGCCGGGGAGGTCCACGCCGTCCAGGGCGTGAGCCTCTTCGTGGACCCCGGCGAGATCCTCGCGATCGTCGGCGAGTCCGGCTCGGGCAAGACCGTCACGGCCCGCAGCATCCTCGGCCTGCTGCCCGAGACCGCCACCACCAACGGGGCGATCATCGTCGAGGGCACCGACGTCGTCGGGCTGTCGCCGTCACGGATGCGCGAGATCCGCGGCCGCGACGTGTCGATGGTGTTCCAGGAGCCCTCCAGCGCCCTCAACCCCGTGTACCCGGTCTGGTGGCAGATGGCCGAGGGCCTGCGCGCCCACAACCCCCGGCTGAGCCGCAAGGAGCTGCGGGCCAAGGCCGTGGAGGCGCTGGGCGCCGTCGGCATCCCGGACGCCGCCACCCGCATCGACCGGTACCCGCACGAGTTCTCCGGGGGGCAGAAGCAGCGCATCATCATCGCGATGGCGTTGTCGATGGGCGCGGGACTCATCGTCGCGGACGAGCCGACGACGGCCCTCGACGTCACGGTGCAGGCGGAGATCCTGCAGCTCCTCCGCGACGTGCGCGACCAATTCGGCACCTCCATCATCCTGATCACCCACAACATGGGCGTCGTCGCCGACCTCGCGGACTCCGTGCTGGTGATGTACCGCGGCAAGGTCGTGGAACGCGCCCCGGCGACCCAGCTGTTCACCGAGCCGGCGCACCCCTACACGCAGCAGCTCCTGGCCGCCGTCCCGCGGATCGGCGTGCACTCGGCGTCACGGGACCTGACCGAGGAGGAGCGCTCCCGGCTCGCCGCGGCCGAGCCCGTCGTGGTGGCCGACCGGCTCGAGATCACCTATCCCGGCCGACTCGGCGCCCCCGCGTTCCGGGCGGTCCGGGGGGTCACCTTCACCATCCACGCCGGCGAGGTCCTGGGCCTGGTCGGCGAATCGGGGTCGGGCAAGACGACGATCGGCCGGGCGATCGCCGGGCTGGAGGCCGTCACGGGCGGTTCGCTGACGGTGTTCGGACACGAGATGCGGGGGTTCTCGGAGCGACGGTTCCGCCCGCTGCGCCGGCGGATCGGCTTCGTGTTCCAGGATCCGGCGACGAGCTTCGACCCGCACCTGACCATCGGCGAGTGCATCGAGGAGCCGCTGGTCGTCCACACCCCCGACGTGCGGCCGGCGGAGCGCCGCACCAAGGTCGCGGCGATGCTGGAAGCCGTCGAGCTCCCGCGCGACTACGCGCGACGCTATCCGCACGAACTCTCGGGCGGGCAGCGGCAGCGGGTGTCGTTCGCGAGGGCGCTGGCGCTGGAACCCACGCTGCTCATCGCTGACGAGCCGACCTCGGCGCTGGACGTGTCGGTCCAGGCGACCGTGCTCGAGCTCTTCAAGGAGTTGCAGCGCAGGTTCGGCTTCGCCTCGCTGTTCATCAGCCACGACCTCGCCGTCGTCGACATGCTGGCCCATCGGGTCGGCGTCCTGTACCGGGGCGAGTTGGTCGAGCTCGGGACCGGGGACCAGGTGATGGGCAACCCCGACGACGCGTACACGCGTCGGCTCGTCGCGTCCCTCCCGGTGCCCGACCCGGTCGAGCAGTCGCGACGCCGGGAGGAGTTGCGGGGCATCATGGACGCATGACGCACTCGGCGATCGCGGCCAGCCGGTCCTGGCGGGCCGGCAGGGTGCTCGACGACAACGTCACGCGCGACGAGCTCGCCGCCATCGCGCACGACCCAGGCACGCTCGTGTGGGTCGACCTGCTGAACCCCACGGTCGAGGAGCTCACCGACATCGCCGCCGAACTCGGGCTCGGCGCCACCGCTGTGGAGGATGCGCTGGCGCCGCACGAGCGTCCGAAGCTCATCCGGCACGAGTCGCACCTGTTGTTCACCGCCTACGCGACGACGATCGGTCCGCCGCCCGAGGACTCCGCCCAGGGACGCCTGCGCTGGAGCCGCATCTCGGGGATGGTGCTGCCGTCGGCGCTCGTCACGATCCGCCTCGACGACGGCATCGACATGGCGGAGGTTCTGCGGCGCTGGGAGGAGAACGCCGACCTGCTGACCGCGGGATCGGGGGCGCTCGTGCACGGCCTCCTCGACCATCTCGTGGACGGGCACTTCGAGGCGATCCAGGCGTTCGACGAGGAGATGGAGGACCTCGAGGACGTCCTGTTCACCGAGAGCCGCACCAACCATGACTTTGTCCGGCGCGTGTACGGCGTCCGCAAGGACCTGGTCGCGCTGCGCAGGCTCGTGCTCCCGATGCGTGAGCTCGTCAACGGCATGCTGCGGCACAGCGACGGTTCCCCGGCGCTGCGCATCTGGTACGACGACCTGTACGACCACGTGCTCCGCGCCGCCGAGTGGACCGAGTCGCTGCGCGACCTCGTCACGTCCATCTTCGAGACCAACCTGTCGCTCCAGGACGCCCGGCTCAACACGATCATGAAGAAGCTCGCCGGGTGGGCCGCGATCATCGCGGTGCCGACGGCGATCACGGGCTGGTTCGGGCAGAACGTGCCCTACTTCGGGTTCAACCATCCCACCGGGGTCTGGCTCTCGACCGCGCTGATCGTGAGCGGGGTGGTCGTGCTCTACGTCGTCTTCCGCCAGCGCGACTGGCTGTAGCTCGACCTACGTCCCCGCCATGCGGGCACCGAGCAGCCGGTAGGACCTCGTGGTGAACGCCCACGCGGTAAAGCCGAGACCCACCACCCCCGACAGGACGAAGACCAGCGCCATCCCGCGCGCCTCCCCCTGCCCGAGCAGCCAGTCCAGCTGCGCCCGCCCTGACTCGGACGCCGCGTACGGCAGGATCCAGAGCTGGGCGATGGGCCCGGTGATGAAGGTGGTCAGCGGCGACGCGGCAATCTCCACGCTCTGCGCGAACCCGAAGACCCTGCCCTGCTTCTCGAAGGGCACGACGCTCTGCAGCACGGTCTGCTCCGCAGCTTCGGCCACGGGGATGCACAGCATGTAGAGCGCAAGGCCGATACCGGTGAGCCAGATCGACTCCCGGATCGCGAACACGATGCTGATCGACCACATGGCCACGTTCGCCAGCAGCAGGGAACGCAAGGGCGAGCGGCCCAAACCCCACCGGGCGACGGCTGCGCCGCCCACGATGAAGCCGATGCTCACGAGCCCCCACACGACGCCCCACACCTCGACGGAGACGAGCGTGAGGCCGTACGGATCCATGAGCGCGCCGTACACCCCGCCCAGCAGGTTGTTCAGCGTCGCGAACAGCACCAGCCCCATCAGGCCCGGCACGGCCACGATGGCCAGGTACGCGCCCTTGAAGTCCACCTTCGTGGGCACCCCTTCGGCGTGGACGATCTCCGGCTCGGGGATGCGCACGAAGAACAGGTCCACGAGGGTGACGGCGGTGAGAACGACGGCGATCGCCAGCGCCCACGTCATGCCGAGGCGTCCCACCACGAGCCCGCTGAACACCGAGGTCACTGCGAACCCCACCCCGTTGACCACCCCCACCAGGCCGTTGGCGTTGGCGCGGCGGTCCTCGGGCACGAGCAGGGTCACGCAGGTGGCCAGGGAGAGCCCCCGCAGGCTCTCGACGATGGCGCCGATGAGCACGAGCGCCCCCAACACCCAGAACGCGGGCCTGGTGATGTCGAGCAGGCTGGTCCGCGGCACGAACAGGTAGAACGCGAGTGCGGCCGCGTAGGCGACCGCCGTGACCGAGGTGGCGACCACCATCACCCGCTTCTTGCGGTGGTGGTCGACGAACGTCCCGAACGGCACCCCGAGCACCGCCAGCAGCAACATGTACGAGCCGCCGATCAGCGAGTAGACCAGCACCGACCGGGTCTCCAGATACGCCCAGAAGGCGAACGCGAACCACAAGAAACTCGTCGTGACGTTGGCGACGCCCGTGTTCACCAGGACCCGGTGGAAACTGCGCAAGGTCGACGCATCAGCCTGGGCCACCCGTCCTCCTTCCTGCAGGAGGACCAACCTGCCATGCGACCTGACAAGCCCACGCGACCTGACAAGCCGCGCGGCCGGACCAGTTGAGAGCCGCCTTGGGGAATCGAACCCCAGACCTGCGCTTTACGAGAGCGCCGCTCTACCGACTGAGCTAAGGCGGCCTGGCCTCACGGCCGTAGGACACTATAGCGAGCCGCGGCGTCCAACACGCAAACGCTAGTCGCAGGTGGTCGGCCCGGGGATCGCCCCCTGCACGAGGAACGAGCGCACGAGTCCGTCGACGCAGGTCGAGCGCCCTCCGTACACCCCGTGTCCCTCGCCCGAGTAGGTGATCAGGACGGCCGATTCGAGCGACTCGGACATCTCCAGAGCCCACTCGAACGGCGTCGCCGGGTCGCCGGCCGCCCCGATGACCAGGAGCGGAGCAGCCCCTGCCCCGTCGGCCTCGGGCGGAGGGTTGGGCTCGACCGGCCAGGCCGCGCAGGTGTACTGGGGGCCGAAGTAGTGCCCGAAGAAGGGCGCAGTTTCCTGGTCCAGGCGCCAGAGCTCGTCGACGCGCTCGAGGGTGCGGGGGGTGGCGTCCGCACAGATCACGGCGGGGAACGCGGAGAACAGCCCCGAATAGCTGCCGTCGGGCTCACGGCCGTTCAGCTGGTCGGCAGCCGCGAGCAGGGCCGAGCCGTCGCCACCGGAGAGCGCCTCCAGCGCGCGGGTGAGGAGCGGCCACGTGTCCGAGCCGCCGTAGAGGTACATGGCCACCCCGGACGCCGCGAGCGTCTGGGTGAGCGGCCGTCCATCCACGTCGAGTGGCTGCGCGTCAAGGGCGTCGAGTTGCGTCCGGATCGAGGCGACCACGTCGCCGGTCGAACCCCCCAGTGAACAGCCCGCGTCCGCACAGGATCGCGCATACCGGGCCAGCGCCCGATCGAACCCGAGGGACTGGGGGACGTTCTCGGGCTCCGTCAGCGTCATCGCCGAGTCCAGCACGAGCCGCCCCACCCCGGCCGGAAACAGCTCGGCGTAGAGCGCCCCGATGTGCGTGCCGTAGGAGTAGCCGAGATAGGTGAGCTTCTCGTCGCCGACGACCGCGCGCAGGATGTCGAGGTCACGGACGGTCTCCGTCGTCGAGACGTGCGCGAGCAACTCCTGGCCCGTCCGCTCACGGCAGGCCTCCGCGAAACGGCGCGCGGCGTCCAGAAGCTGCTGCCGCTCGGCGGGGGTGTCCGGGGAGGCGTCAACGGCCAGGTGGGCGTCCGCCTCGGCGCCCGTGAGGCACTGCACCGGGGACGAGGCGCCGACACCCCGCGGATCCCAGCCGACGATGTCGTACTGCGCGAGCCCGGTGGGGTCGAACCAGGCGACCATGTCGCGGCCCGAGCCGCCAGGGCCGCCGGGGTTGACGAACAGCGTCCCGAGCCGGGGCTTCTCCGTGGCGGGGCGACGGGCCAGCGCCAGCGTGAGGCGCTGGCCGTCCGGGTTCGCGTAGTCGAGCGGCACGGACACCTCCGCGCACTGCCCCTGCTCGCACGACTTCCAGCGCGGCCGCTGCGACGAGAAGTCCGCCAGCGGATCCCCGGACGCCGCGGGCGCGGGCTGGCAGCCCGCCAGGAGGGCGGCGACCGTCACGACGCCGACGAGGGCGCGGATCGCCGTCACGCGTCGGCCTTGCGGGGAAGCCGGAGCAGCTGCCGCCGTGACGGGCGGTCCAGCGCGACGGACGCCGCGGGGCAGGCCACGACGCCCCGCTCGGTTCGCACGAGGACGGCACCAGCCGGCACCTGGTGTCCCACGACCACCCCCTCCCCCTCGGGGGTCACGACCTCGACCCCGACTGCCGGCACCCGGTCGAGGAACTCGACGTACTGGGAGTGCTCGTAGGCGACGCAGCACCGCATCCGCCCGCAGCCGCCGGCCAGCTGCAGCGGGTTGGCGGGCAACTCCTGGACGCGCGCGAGGCGGGGGTTGAGCGGTTCGGGCGCCGGACGCATCAGCGCACAGCAGAACTCACGGCCGCACTCCGCGGTGCCGCCCAGGACGGCCGCAACGTCACGCGCCCCGATCTGCCGGAGGTCGATGCGGGAGCGCAGGGCCCGAGCCAGGTCCCCGAGCAGGGCACGGAAGTCGACCCGGTGCGGGGCCCGGAAGTAGACGGCGCACAGCCGGTCGACGTCGGTCTCGCGGTCGAGGAAGTCGACGGCGACGATGGTCATGGGCAGTCCGTGCTGGGCGACGAGCTCGCGGGCGGTGACGAGTGCCTCAGCGCGCTCACGCCGGTTGTCGGCGTCGCGGGCGAGGTCCTCAGCCGTGGCTCGACCGGGACACGAGGGCAGTCCGGCGGAATCCCAGGCCACGTCGGTGGGCCCCCAGACACACCGGGCCACCTCGGAACCGCTCTCGGTGGGGAACAGGACAGCCTCCCCGGCCACGACCTGCAGGTCGCCGGCGTCGACGTAGTACAAGCGGCCGTGTCGCTCGAAGCTGACCGCCATCACCCGGGCCATGCGAGCAGTCTAGGCGGCGGGACCGACAGCCGCCTCCCGGGCGTCAGGCAGCGTCGCGGGCAGCCCGATCGGCCGCCCGGCGGGCACGGAAGCCGTGATCGAGGGACCACCCGCCGGCGCCCACCGTCACGAACAGGACGCCGACCGCCGCGAGCAGGAGCTCCAGTTCGCCGAGGAAGCCCGGCTGGCCGTCGAGGAAGGGGCTCCAGGGCCCCCACATCACGAAGGCCAACGCGCCACCGGCCACGAGGGCCACGCCGAGCCCGGCCAGACGGGTGAGCAGGCCGAAAACGAGCGCCACTGCGATCGCGACCTCCGCGCCGCCGGTGACCAGGGCCAGCAACTGCGGCCGGGGCAGGATCGTGTTGGCGAACAGGTCGGTGGCCGACTGCGGGTCGAGCAGCTTGTTGACCCCGTGCACCCCCATGATCGCCGCCGTCACCAGGCGCAGTGCGAAGAGCCCGAAGGAGGGCAGGAAGCGGTCGGTCGTCCGCCTGGCCGCCTTGGCCGGGGCCACCGGGGCCGGCGCCTGGGCCGCCGGGAGCGTCTCCGCCCCCACCTCCGCGACGGGGACGACCTGCGAGGCCGGCGGATTGAGGGCGGCGATCCGCGCCTCCCGACGGGCCTGACGTTCGGCGACCAGCCGCTCCTGCTCGACGCGGATGGACGCCGCCGTCGGATCGTCGGCGTGGCCGAGCGTCGTCGCGTCGTCCGAACGCACGCTCTCGCTGTCACGCTGCTCGAACCAGGCGTCCTCGGCCGCTGTCTCGGACTCGGCCTCGCGCTGGCGTTCGGTGATCTCAGCCATGGGGTAGGTCCTTCGTGCTCAGGGGACAGGTCACCACCATGCTGTCAGCCGCACCCAACCCTCCCCCGGACCGACACGCTCCGCGGCGCAGGGTCAGCCGACGTAGGGTCAGCCGGCGTGGAGGCCGATCATCAGGACCTCCATCGCCAGCAGCGGCGCCACATTGGTCTCCAGGGCAGTGCGGCACGCCAGGATCGCGTCGATGCGCGCGAGGGTCTGCTCCGGCGTCGCGCGCCGGGCCAGCGACCGGATGTCGGCCTCCTGCTCGACGTTGATCAGCGCCGCCCGGGCCTGGGTCTGCACGGCCAGGACGTCGCGGTAGTAGGAAGTCAGTTCGGTGAGCACGCGGTCGAGGGCGTCCCGCTGGAAGCGCTTGGCGCGGAGCTTCTGCTGATCCTCCAACGCCTTGAGCGCGGCCGCGGCGTTGCGGGGCCGGGCACCCTTCGTCCCCACCCCGAGAGCCTCGGACAGTTCGGCGCGCTCGCGGCCGTCGAGGTCGCCCGTCGCCTGCTCCGCCTCCTCGGACGCGGCCGCCACGACGTTCGCGGCCGCGGTGAGGCAGGCCCCGAGCGTGGTCAACCGGCTGGGCAGCTCGAGGACGGCGAGGCGACGGCGCCGGGCGTCCTCACTGCGGGCGAGCGCACGCGCCCTGCCGATGTGGCCCTGAGCGACGCGGGACGCGAACGCCGCCAGCTCGGTCGGGACTCCGTCCCGCTCGTGCAGGAGGGTGGCGATGGCGCGGGGGCTCGGCGTGCTCAGTTCGACGAGCCGGCAGCGGGAGCGGATGGTGACGATGACGTCGTCCGGGGTGGGGGCGCACAGCACCCACACGGTGCGGGGTGCAGGCTCCTCGATGGCCTTCAGCAGGGCATCCGCCCCGCGCTCGGTGATGCGGTCGGCGTCCTCGACGACGAGAACCTGGTGTCGCCCCAGGGTCGGGTTCATGGCGGCGCGGCGGACGAGCTCGCGCACTTCGTCCACGCCGATCGAGAGGAGCTCGGTGCGGATCAACGTGACGTCGGGGTGCGCGCCGGACAAGGCCTGACGGCAGGTCGGGCACACGCCGCACCCCCCGTCGGGGCACTCCAGCGCCGCCGCGAACGCGCGCGCCGCGTTGGACCGACCCGAACCCGGCGGACCGGTGATCAGCCACGCGTGGGTCATCGCGTGGCGGCCCCCGGCGACCGCCAGGCGGAGCGTCGCGACCGCACGGTCCTGGCCGACGAGGTCGGCCCACACGCCCCCGGGAATGCTCACGGCTCCAGCCTGCCCGGTTCCTCCGACGTTTCGAACAGCGCCGAGAGCAGCCCCCGGCGGGGGACTTCGTCAGGGGCGTGGTCGTCGCGGTCAGGGTGGAGGAGCGCGCCGATGCGCGCCCGAACGGCCGCAGCCAGCGCGTCGACGCTCTCGCGGGCCGGCAGCACCAGGTAGCGGTCGGGATCGGCGGCGGCCAGGGCCAGGAAGCCCTGCCGGGCGCGAAGGTGGAAGTCGTCCCCGGCGCCCTCGAGGCGGTCCTTGGTGGCGATCTCGCCGACTCCGAGGGCGGGGTCGAGGTCGAGCAGGACGGTCAGGTCGGGGCGCAGGTCGTCCACGGCCCACCAGGCGATGCGGCTGACGTCGTCGGCGTCGAGGACGCGGCCGGCGCCCTGGTAGGCGATCATCGAGTCGACGTAGCGGTCGCTGACCACGACGGCGCCCCGGGCGAGGGCCGGGCGGACGACCTCGTGCACGTGTTGGGCCTTGTCAGCGGCGTAGAGCAGGGCCTCGGCGCGGGGGGCGACGTCGCCGGACGCCGGGTCGAGGACCAGGCGGCGGATGTGGCGTCCGGCCGCGGTGTCACCGGGCTCGAAGGTGCGCACGACGTCGCGGCCCTCGGCCAGCAGCCAGTCCACGAGCAGGTCGGTCTGGGTCGACTTGCCGACTCCGTCACCGCCCTCGAACACCACGAACACGCCACGCACGGGGTCATCCTACGCACCGCGTCCGCCCGGAGCCGGGGCCCGTCAGGCCTTCGCAGTCCTCCGGGTCGTCGTGGCCTTCGTGGTCGTCGTTCTGGCCGTCGCCTTGGTCGTCGTCGCCTTCGTGGTCGTCGCCTTGGTCGTCGTCGCCTTGGTTGCGGGACGCCGCGGCGTCCGCTTCGGCGCCGGACCCTTCGCGCGCTTCTCGGCCAGCAACTCCGCGGCGCGCTCGAGAGAGACGTCCTCCACCGAGTCGGTACGCCGCAGGGTTGCGTTGGTCTCACCGTCGGTCACGTACGGCCCGAACCGACCGTCCCGCACCACAACCGGCCGCCCCGTCTCGGGGTCGGCGCCGAGTTCGCGCAGGGGCCCCGCCGCAGAGGCCGTGCGCCGCGTCTTGGGCTGCGCGAACAATGCGGCGGCCTCGTCGAGCGTGATCGCGAAGATCTGGTCCTCCGACGTGAGCGAGCGGGTGTCGGTGCCCTTCTTCAGGTAAGGACCGTACCGGCCCCCCTGCGCGGTCACCGCGACGCCCTCCAGTTCCCCGACCACGCGCGGCAGGCCCAGCAGGCGCAGCGCGTCCTCCAGCGTCACGGTGTCGAGCTGCATCGACGAGAACAGCGACGCAGTGCGCGCCTTGGCCGTCTTGGGGGCGTCCTCGGGAAGGACCTCGGTGACGTAGGGGCCGTAGCGGCCGTTCTTCGCGACGACGCGGAGCCCGGTGTCCGGATCGGTGCCCAACTCACGCTCGGCCCCCATCGGGTTGTCGAGCAGCTCGCGCGCCCTGTCAAGGGTCAGTTCATCGGGTGGCAGGGTGTCGTCCACGTTGGCGCGGCGACCCTCGGCGTCCTCGACGTAGGTGCCGTAGCGCCCGACCCGAACCGCGACGCCGGCGTCCTCCCCGTCGACCGGGTGGAACGTCGACAACCGGCGGGCGTCGATGTCACCGAGCCCGTTCACCAGCTTCTCCAGGCCCTCGTGCCCCTGCTGGTCGGAGCCGAAGTAGAAGTCCCGCAGCACGTCCACGCGGCGCGCGTTGCCGGCGGCGACCTCGTCGAGGACGTCCTCCATCTCCGCGGTGAACTGGTAGTCGACCAGCCGCGGGAAGTGATCCTCCAACAGCCGCGTCACCGCGAACGCCAGCCAGGTCGGCACGAGCGCCGACCCCTTCTTGAAGACGTAGTCGCGGCTGGTGATCGTCCGGATGATCGACGCGTACGTCGACGGGCGCCCGATCTCGAGCTCCTCGAGCTTCGCGACCAGGGACGGCTCGGTGTACCGGGCCGGCGGCCGGGTCTCGTGCCCCGCCGCCCGCACCGACTCCACGTCGAGGGGCTGGCCCTCGGTCACCTTCGGCAGGCGCGCCTGGGCGTCGTCGGAGGTGTCGCCCTCTTCGATGCCCTCCACGTAGGCCTTCAGAAACCCCGAGAACGTGATCGTGCGTCCGGACGCCGTGAGCTCG
>CAZZGU010000064.1:0-3411 GCA_964653755.1 uncultured Nigerium sp.
ACCCCCAAACCCGCTTAGCAGGCGGGCGCCATAGACCTGACTAGGCGACGCCTCCTCGACCGAGCCATCAGCCTAGCGAAGCGCGTGCCCCATGGGCAAAGCGGCCCAGGGTACGTCGCCCCGCCGCGCTAGACTCCTCTGCAGTCACGAACGAGGGATTGCCATGAGCGACGACGGGCGGTCGGGGGGCGGCGCTCCCCAGCGCGCGATCGTCGGCCCGGCACCCGGGTACACGAGCGCTGCGCGGCCCGCGCGCGCCACGCATCGTGGCTTCGCCTCCTCGATCAGCTGGACCTTCGCCGGCACCCTGCTCCCCGGCGTTGGACTCATCCGGGCCGGACGCCGTCGGCTCGGCACCCTCGTCCTCGTCACGTTCCTGACGTCACTGGCGGCGGTGGCGCTGTTGTCCGCGTCCGGCAGCGGCAGGAACCTGCTGCTGTCGCTGGCCGTCCGGCCCGCCGTCCTGAACGTCGTGTGGGTCGGCCTGCTCATTCTGGGCGCCGTCTGGGTCGGGACGCTCGTGCTCACCCACCTCTCCCTGCGCCCTCGCCATCCGACGGAGGCGCAGCGTCTCGTCGGCGCCTTCCTCGTCGGAGCCCTCTCCCTGGCCGTGGCCCTGCCCACCTTCGTGGGCGCCCGGCACGTCTACGAGACGACGACCCTGCTCACGGAGGTCTTCACCGGCGGCGATGAACCGGTGCTCCCGGGGGCTTCCCCGCGGCCGACCTTCGGGAACCAGCTGGATCCGTGGGCGGACAAGCCCCGGCTCAACGTCCTCATCCTGGGCGGCGACTCAGGCCAGAGCCGTGCCGAGCGGCTGGGCGCTCGCACCGACACGGTCATCCTGGCGTCGATCGACACGCGCACCGGCGAGACGGTCCTGTTCAGCATCCCGCGCCAGACCCTCCGCATGCCGTTCCCCGAAGGCAGCGAGCTCGACGACCTCTACCCGTCCGGCTACCCCGACCTCCTCAACTCGATGTACAACAACATCCCCGAAGTGGCCCCGGACGCCCGCCCGGAACCCGGGCGCGGAGGTGGTCAAGATCGCGGTGGGCGAGGCGCTCGGCCTCGAGGTCGACTACTACGCCATGGTGGACATGGACGGCTTCATCGAGTTCATCAACGCCCTCGGCGGCATCACCGTCAACATCAACAAGCCGGTCGCCGTCGGAGGCGTGACCTCGGACAACATCCCGCCCGACCGCTGGCTCCCACCCGGCCCCGACCAGCACCTCAACGGCGTCGACGCCCTCTGGTTCGCGCGCGGCCGCTACGGGACGACCGACTACGAGCGCATGTCGCGCCAACGCTGCGTGATCCGGGCGGTCGTCAAGCAGGTGCAGCCGACCACCGTCCTCGCCAACTACGAAGCCCTGAGCAAGGCGGGCAAGAACATCGTGCTCACCGACGTGCCCAACACCGTGCTCCCGGCGTTCCTCGATCTCGCGCTGCTTATGCAGGGCCAGCCGATGCGCAGTCTCAGCCTGGAGAACGGCAAGGACGGGTTCTCCACCGAGTACCCGGACTGGGACCTCGTGCGCGACATGGTCGAAGACACCCTCCGGACGCCGACGCCCACTCCGTCCGCGAGCCTCGCGCCGTCGGCGTCCGCGACGCCCACGGAGAAGCCCACCGCGACGCCGTCGGCGTCGAGTTCAACGTCCCCCACGCCCAGCGAGGAGCCGACCTACGCGACGGTCGAGGACGAATGCGCCTACCACCCCGAGCCGCTGATCGAGGAGTAGGGGTCACGGTTTCGACAAGCTCAACCGACGTTGCCGTAGCCCCGGTCACGGTCGAGCCTCCGGGACACCTCGTCGGCGATGGACGCCAACTCCGCCGGGTTGCCGGCGGGCGCGAGGATGTGGAAGCGCTTCTCCTGACCCAGGTGGAATGTCAGGCGTCCGGGCGCCTGGGTGACCTTGGTCACCTCCGACCACACACCGTCGGTGACGCCGCCGGGCTCGACGACCCGGTAGCCCTTGTCGGAAAGTTCCACGGTGACCCGCATCCTGGTCTGGGCAAGGACTGCGGCCGCAAGAAGACCCACCGACAACACGAGCGCGACGATCCCGGCTCCCAGCACGGCCACGGGCCAGTCCCACGACCCGGACGCCACGACGAGCGCGGCGCCGACGACCGCGAGGAGCGCGGTCAGGCCGAAGGCGCGCACCGGCGGACGGGGACGGATCACGTACGTTGATGTGGCCACGCGGCGAGGGTGGGATTCGAACCCACGGGACGTCTCCGCCCGGCCGCTTTCAAGGCGGCTGCACTAGACCACTATGCGACCTCGCCCACAAGGTGCGGGTTCATCCTAACCACAGACGCGCGTCGCTGGAGATTGTGGGCGGCAGGCGCGCTGCGGCAGGCTTGGGGCCATGCGCGCCATCATCGCGACCGAACCGGGCGGGCCGGAGGTCCTCCGGTTGTCCGAGGTCGAAACCCCCCGCCCGGGACCAGGCCAGCTCCTCATCCGGACCGCGGCGGCCGGCGTGAACCGGGCCGACGTCCTCCAGCGGCAGGGGCACTACCCGCCGCCCCGGGGTGAGTCCGAGATCATCGGGCTGGAGGTCTCGGGCCACGTCGCGGAGCTCGGGGAGGGCGTCCAGGGCCAGGGTTGGGCGGAGGGCGACCCATGCGTGGCGCTGCT
Organism: uncultured Nigerium sp.; assembly: GCA_964653755.1. Lineage (GTDB taxonomy): Bacteria > Actinomycetota > Actinomycetes > Propionibacteriales > Propionibacteriaceae > Propioniciclava. Next base: position 2,657 of record CAZZGU010000064.1, read on the forward strand.
CGCCGGGGGAGGCTACGCCGAGTATGTCGCCGTGAACGTCGGCCAGATCGTTCGTCCGCCCGTGGGGGTTGACTTGGTGACCGCGGGCGGGCTGATGGAGGTGGCGGCCACGGTGGTCTCCAACATGGACCACGTCCACCTGCGCGCGGGCGAGACGCTGCTCGTGCACGGCGGCACCGGGGGGATCGGCAGCTTCGCGATCCAGTACGCCGCTCAGCAGGGGTGTACGGTGGCCGCCACCGCGGGCTCGGCGGAGAAGCTCGCCCTCTGCGCCGAACTGGGCGCCGCCATCACGCTGGACTACCACGATGACTGGGTCGCCGGCCTCAAGGAGGCCACCGGCGGGCGCGGGGCCGATGTGATTCTCGACATCATGGGGGCACGCTACCTGGACGCCAACGTCCGGTCCCTGGCCACGGGCGGACGCCTGTGCGTCATCGGCCTGCAGGGCGGCACGAAGGGCGAGCTCAACCTGAGCACGCTGCTGACCAGGCGCGGGACGGTGACCGCGACGTCCCTGCGGTTCCGGCCGACGGAGCAGAAGGCGGAGATCTGCCGTCGCGTCGCCGAGGTGGTGTGGCCGCTGGTGGAGTCGGGCCGGATCAGGCTGGCCGCCGAGACCCGCTACCCGGTGGAGGAGGTCGCCGCGGCCCACGGCCAGCTGACCGGAGGCGACAACGTGGGGAAGATCATCCTGACGTTCTGATCGCGCGAGGCCCTGGCCCGCCGGTCACACTGGCCAGCCGGTCACACTG
>CAZZGU010000064.1:3511-11652 GCA_964653755.1 uncultured Nigerium sp.
GCCGGTCACACTGGCCAGCCGGTCACACTGACCAGCCGGTCACTCAGGGCGTCCGGCGCTGCGGCTCGGGAGGAGCGTCACCGGCGGGTGCTCGGCGCGGAAGTCGTTCACGTGCTCCTCGGACGCGTACCCCAGGGCCAGCCCGGTGACGAGCTTGTACTGCTTCGGGATCTCGAACTCGGCGTCCACCGGGCCTCGCCACGTCGCCAGCACGCCGAGGGCGCACGACCCCACCCCGCGCGACCGGGCCGACAGCATGAGGGTCTGGAGCATGAGCCCGGCATCGTGTGCCGAGAACGGCAGCATCCTGGCGTGGACGAACAGGAACAGCACCGCGGGAGCGCCGAAGAACTCGCAGTTGCGCCGGATCTGGGCCTCTCGTGCCGGACGGTCCCCGCGCGCGATGCCCAGGTGCTCGTACAGGGCGTGCCCCACCGTGCGGCTGCGCTCCCTGAGCTCGGACGGGTACGGGACCCACGTGCGAAAGTCGCCGTCCGGGAAGCCCTGGCGTAGCAGCAGGCCCTTCGCGACAGCAACCGGCTCGCGCCGATACAGGCCGAAGGACGCCTCCAGCGCCTGCAGGTAGGCGGAGCTGAGTCGATCCCGCTGGGCGCCCGTGGCGACGGCGAGGCAGTAGGGGCGGGTGTTGCTCCAGCTCGGTGCGTGGCGCGCGTCGTCCAGGATGGCGTCGAGGGTCTCGTCAGGAACAGGGTCCGGGCGGAAGTCACGGACGCTGTGGCGGGACCGCACAAGGGCGGCGAAGTCGTCTGGAAGCACGTCCTCAGCTTAGGCGGGGGGTCGGACGCCAGCGCCTCCGCTCAGCGAACACGCGACAGCGGTTCCCCCACGACCTGCCACCATCTCGCGCGCCGGTTCGGAACAGCTGCGCCGGTTGCATCCGTGGCCTTTGTCCTTACCCGGCGCGTTTGAGCGGGCATCTGTTCTGAACCGGCGCAGCTGTCCAAAGGCGGCGCGTCTCTCCGAGCCGTGCCAGCAGGTCACGCGCACGTCGGCGCGTCGTCAGCGCAGAAACAGCTTCCGCAGCCGCACTGTCACCAGCGTCACCCCGAACGCCGTCATCGCGAGGAAGTACCCCACGTGAACCGCGGTCAGCGGCGTGAAGAAGCCGACGGACAGCTGCCGCATGAGCTCCACGCCGTGCCACAGCGGCATCGCCTTGACCGCCCACTGGATCGGCTCCGGGTAGACGGTCACCGGGTACAGCGTCGCCGAGAAGAGGAACATCGGCAACATCACGACCGGCACGAGGTCGAGTTGCTGAAAGCTCTTCATGAAGCTGGTCACCGCCATCCCGAGCGAGGCGAAGCCCAGCGCGATGAGCAGCGCCACCGGCACCATCGCCAGCGCCCACCACGAGGAGGCGAGCCCCAGCAGCCCCATGACCCCGAGAAACCCGATCACGTAGAGCAGGCCCCGGAACAGCGCCATGAAGATCTCGCCCAGCGCCACGTCCATCGGGCCCAGCGAGGTGGCCAGCATGCCCTCGTACAGTTTGGAGAACCGCAGCTTGAAGAACACGTTGTTGACCGAGTCGTAGACCGCTCCGTTCAGCGCCGACGTCGCCAGGAGGGCAGGCGCGATGTAGGCCGCGTACGCGATCGGCCGGCCGTCCGGGCCCGGCACCTCGCCCACGAGCCCGCCGAGCCCCAGCCCCATCGCGAGCAGGTAGAACACCGGCTCGAAGAACCCCGAGACGATCACCGCCCAGTTGGCGTTCCCGATGACCCGGAACCCGCGCCCGATGACGGACCGCGCATTGCCCGCGTAGAGGCCGCCGAACCACGACCGCGGCGTCCGGGCACTCATGCGATCAACCTCCGCGTGAAGGTGCGGCGCGCGAGGATGAGCCCCGCCACGGCCAGCACCACGAGGAACGCCACGTGCCCCACGGCGGCCAGGGGATCAAGGGCCATCCCGTAGGACGCGACGCGCGCGAGCTGGGTGCCGTGCCACATGGGCGAGACCCAGCCGACCCACTGAAGGTACGGAGGCATCGAGTCGAGGGGAAAGAAGGTTCCCGCGAACAGGAACATCGGCATGACGACGAACCGCTGGATCATGTTGAACTGCAGACCCTCGTCCACCACCGTCGCTGCGTAGGCCATGAGCGGTGCGAACATCGCGAGCCCCGCCAGCGTCGCGATCGGGATCATCGCCCACGACCAACCGCTCTCCCACACGCCGAAACCGAAGCCCAGCACCCAGAACGCGGCTCCCTGCGCCAGGAGGCGCGCCGACAGGGCCGCGGTCTCCCCCACCGCGATCTGCGCCGGCGAGACCGGGGACGCCGCTGCGGCCAGATAGTGCTTCTCCCACTTGAAGCCGCTCAGGATCGGCCAGGTGCCCCACCCGGCGGCCGAGGTCACGACCGTCGACACGAGCAGGCCCGGCGCCACGAACTGGGCGTAACCCACGCCGTCCAGCGGCTGCGAGATCAGCGCCCCCAACCCGACGCCCATGGCCGCGAGGTACAACACGGGATTGCCGAGCGCGGTGACGAGGAACGTCCCCAGGAAGGGCCGTTCCCGGCGCATCCGGACGCCCGCGACGTGCCACCAGCCCCGGGCCCGGACGCGGGCGGCCAGCGCGGTGTGCCCCCGGGAGGATGGCAGGCCGCTAGTCAATGAGGCTCCTCCCGGTCAGGCGGAGGAACACGTCCTCGAGCGACGACCGGCGTACCAGCGATGTCCACGGGTTCAGGCCACGCCGGTTGACCTCCTCCAGCACCGCCTCGCCGTCCGACGCGTAGAGCAGGATCCGGTCGGGCAGCACCTCCGTCCGCTCGGCCAGGCCACCCAGAACCTCCTGCATGGCGGCGTTGCGGTCCGAGCCGAACCGCAGTTCGACGACTTCGCGCGAGGAGTACCTCCGGATCAGCTCCTGCGGCGCGCCCTCGGCGACGATGCGGCCGTGGTCCATGACCACGAGGCGGTCACAGAGCTGCTCGGCCTCGTCCATGAAGTGCGTCGTGAGGACGAGGGTCACGCCCTGCTCCTTGAGCCGGAACAGCCGGTCCCACAGAATGTGGCGCGCCTGCGGGTCGAGGCCCGTGGTCGGCTCGTCCAGCAACAGCACCCGCGGTTCGTTGACGAGGCCCCGGGCGATCGTGAGGCGACGCTTCATGCCGCCCGAGAGCGCGTTGACCTTGGCGTTCGCCTTCTCGGTGAGCTGGGCGAACTCCAGCAGCTCGTCGCTCTTCGGGCGCAGGTACGACAGCGGCAGCCCGAAATAGCGCCCGTAGACGATGAGGTTGTCCCGGACCCGCAGCTCCTCGTCCAGGCTGTCCGCCTGGGGAACGACGCCGAGAGCCGCCCTGACCTCGGGCCCGTGCTGCTCCGGGTCGAGGCCCAGCACCGTGAGGCTGCCCGACGTGCGCAGCGACGTCCCGCCGATCAGCCGCATCGTCGTCGACTTGCCGGCTCCGTTCGGGCCCAGCAGCCCGAAAGACTCGCCCTCGGCGACGCTGAACGAGATCCCGTCGACGGCGACGAGTTCACCGAAACTCTTGGTGAGCTCACGGGCCTCGATCACGGGAACAGCGTCGGTGGCAGACACAGAGGCTGACCCTACAACCCCGCCCCAACCCTCGCCCAGGCGCGCTGAATCAGCCCAGCTTGCGGTTGTAGCGCAGGCTGTTGGGCCGGCACTCGGCCTCGAAGGCGATCCTGAGGTGGGGAGAGATGGTGCCCTCGGCACGCTGCGCGAACAGCTTGTTGACCACGCGGTCCCGCAGCGTGACGGGGTCGATCGTGTTGAGGTAGATCTTCGTGGCTCCCTCGAAGCCGGCCAGCGTCGACACCCGCCATTTGAGCATGACCCGCCACGGCATCGCGAGGTCGACGTCGACAGGACGGGAGTGCCACTCCTCGTTGCAGGGGACGTCCCGGCCCGTCGCCACGTGCATCGCGTGCATCAGGTCGGACATCGCGCGGACGTGGTCCTCGGGCTGGTCCCACGGGTCGGAGTGCTCGCTCTTGGAGTAGATCTCGATCGTCGGGTACCGGTGCCCGAACCCCGCGAAAGCGATCGCGTGGTCGTTCTCGGCAATGACGAGGTTGCGGTAGGACGCGTAGTTGACGGCCACCTCGTTGAAGAGGTTCGGCTGGTCCCGCAGCCGCGCCAGGGTCGCCTCGTGCTGGGCGCCGCGCTCGTCGATCGCGACGAGCTGCTTGTGGAGGTGGTCGAAGGAGGCGCCCGCCGGCTTGAGCCAGTTCTGGAACACGGACACGTACCGGGCGTACCGGTTGGTGTCGTACAGGGCCTTCGCGGACTCGATGGTGAACGCCACGAACCGGTAGTGCTCCTCGGGGGTCAGCGTGCCCGACGACGCCAATTGGGTGTTGTCCGTGGCCCCGTCCACGAAGTGCCGGCGCGCGATCACCACGTCGTGGCCGCCGCCGAAGAATCCGGACGCCTGCTCGAGCCGCTCACCGACGCTCATCGCCTCGATCTGGGCGTCGGTCTTGCCCGACGCCTTGAGCTTCATCCCGATGACCTTGAGCACGTGCTCCAGGCCTGCCGGGGAGGCGAAGTAGTCCTGCTTGTGCTGAGCGACGCGGGCAGGCAGGACGTAGCCGTAGTTGGCGTTCCAGTACTCGTAGCTCAGGATCTCGAAGAGATTCGGGACGCGCCGGAACTCGGCCACGGTGTCGAACAGCTGGTCGGCCGACAGCCGGTAGCGGGTCTCCCAGCGGCCGTCGGGGTGACGGATCACGCGCGCCTTCTCGGGCGGGGTCTCCGTGTAGCGTCGCTCGCAGAAGGCGCAGTGGCGTCCGTGCTTCTCGGGGTCCAGCGACTCCGGCTCGGCCACCCGGATGCCGAGCGGCCGGTTGCCCCGGCCCGGGACCGTCCACACCTCCGTGCCCGTGAAGGGGTTCAGCTGCTTGATGGTGCCATCCGCGAGCATGGTGATGTATTCGGGCTCACGCGAGTAGAGCTGCATCAGTGCCTCCGAGGTGTGACGATTGAGCGCCCCTCAGGCTAGCGCCGTTCGTCAGAACCAGCGGCGCAGTTCCGCCACGAGACCGCCTTCGTCGAAGGTGCCCGTCACGTCATCGGCAATGGCCAGGAGTTCCTCGGGGGACTCGCCCATCGCCACCCCGCGTCCGGCGAACATCAGCATCTCGACGTCGTTGCGTCCGTCCCCGACCGCCAGCACCTCCGACGGGTCGATGTGGTAGCGGTGGCAGGCGTGCAGCAGGCCGGTGGCCTTGTCGACGCCCGCGGGGGCGATGTCGAGCCAGGCCGAGTAGCCGATGTAGTAGCTGACCCCCGTCAGTCCGAGCCGCTCGGCGACGGCGATGAACTCCTCGTCGGACGCCTCCGGGTCACGCACGACCACGCGCGTCGCCGGCGTCCGCGCCAGCTCGTCGAGGCCCACGACGTCGATCGACCCCATCAACTCCCCCTCGGGGAAGGGGCGATTGACCTTGTAGCCCTGCCCGACCACCTCCACGGCCACCAGTCCGCGCGGATGCTCCCGCGCCACCTGCTCGACCACCTCCCGGGGGTCGAAGGTGGTGACCGCGTCGAGGTGGAACGGGGGGTACGTCACGATCACCGCACCGTTCGACGTCACGGACGGCCCCGGGGGCAGCCCGAGCTCCTCGAAGACGTGCCGGGTCGCCCGCCAGCCACGCCCGGTCGCGAGCACGACCCGGGCGCCCGCGCGCACGGCGTCCGACACCGCGTCGAGGACGCCGTCGGCGAACCGTTCGTCGGGACCCACCAGGGTTCCGTCGATGTCGAGGGCGACCAGCCGGGGCCGAGAGCTCATGGCGTCACGGGTCGCGGGGTCACCGGGACGAGGTACTCCCGTCCACCCAGGTAGGGACGCAGCGCCTCGGGGACGCGCACGCGCCCATCGGCGAGCTGGTGGTTCTCCAGGATCATGATGATGATCCGGGTCATCGCACACAGCGTCCCGTTCAGCGTGGCGACCGGCCGGACGCCGTCGGCGTCCCGCATCCGCGTGTTGAGACGGCGCGCCTGGAACTCGGTGCAGTTCGACGTCGACGTGACCTCGCGGTAGCGAGCCTGGGTCGGCAGCCACGCCTCGCAGTCGTACTTGCGGGCGGCGCTCAGACCGAGGTCGCCGGCGGCGACATCGATGACGCGGAACGGCAACTCCAGCGCGGTGAGGAACTCCTTCTCGTACTCCAGCAGCCGCATGTGCTCGGCCTCGGCCTCGGCCGGGTCGCAATAGACGAACATCTCGGCCTTGTCGAACCAGTGCACGCGGAAGATGCCGCGCGTGTCCCTGCCGTGGCTGCCGGCCTCGCGCCGGAAGCACGAGCTCCAGCCGACGTAGTGCCGGGGCAGCGTGGCGGCGTCCAGGATCTCCTCGGAGTGGTAGGCGGCGAGCGGCACCTCGGCCGTCCCGACGAGATACAGGTCATCGGACTCGATGTGGTACACGTTCTCGGCTGCCTGCCCGAGGAACCCGGTACCCTCCATCGCCGAGGGCTTGACGAGCGCCGGGGTGATGATGGGCGTGAACCCCCACCCGTCGGCCTTCGCCATGGCCAGCTGCAGGAGCGCCAGCTCGAGCTGGGCGCCCTGGCCGGTCAGGAAGTAGAAGCGTGACCCCGACACCTTCGCCCCGCGCGCCACGTCGATCGCGCCGAGAGCCTCGCCGAGCTCGAGGTGGTCCCGGGGGCTGAAGCCCTCGGCCACGAAGTCACGCGGCTCGCCGACCGTCTCCAGGACGACGTAGTCGTCCTCGCCGCCGCGCGGGACGTCGTCGAAGGTGGGGTTCGGGAGCTGCAACATGAGCGCGTCGAAGGTCTCCTTGGCCCGCTCGGCGCCCGCCGTTGCCTCCTTGACCTCGGACGCCAGCGCGCGGGTCCGCTCAAGCAGCGCGGGACGCTCCTGAGCGGACGCCTTCGGCACCAGGCGGGACAACTCCTTCTGCTCCGCGCGCAGCGCCTCCGAGCTGGCGATCAGGTCGCGACGCACCTGGTCCGCGGAGACCAGTTGGTCCACGAGCTCGACGGGCTCGCCGCGCGCGTCCTGGCTGCGACGAAGGCGGTCTGGGTCGGTGCGGAGGATCCTCGGGTCGATCACGGGTGCGATCCTAGCGCCAGCGTCCGGCGCCCCTTGTGTGAGACTGGACGCATGAAGCGCAGGGCGCCCACCGCCGCGATCGCCACCGCCGTGGCCGCGATCCTGTTCGCCCTGTGGACGTTCCTCGCGCTCCGCACGGACGCCTTCGGTGCGCTCGACAGCGCGTCCACCACCCCGGGAGTCGACCCGACCAGCGACTGGGGCCAGATCCTCGCTGCGGTCTCGATCGTGACGGCGCCAGCGGTGGTGTTCGTCGCGCTGGCGACGATGACGGTGTGGGCGGCCCGGCGCCGCCTGCGGAACCTGGCCTGGGCGCTGGGCACGAGCGTCGTCCTGGCCTGGGCGGCCATCGAGTCGGTCAAGCCGACGTTCCGGCGCCCCCGGCCCGGGACCGCGATCCCCATCATGACCGCCGACGGGTGGTCCTACCCGTCCTCCCACCTGACGGCGGCGACCGTGCTCGCGGTTCTCGCGGTGGCCACGATCGTCGTCATGCGCGGACGCCGGTCGAGCCTGTATGCCGGAATCGGCCTTGCGGCGGCCTACTGGGTGGTCATCGCCCACAACCGGTGGGCCCTGCGGGCGCACTGGTTCAGCGACCTGATCGGGGGCACCCTGCTCGGTCTGACCGTTGCAGCGGCCTCGCTCGCGCTCGCCGGCGTGCATGTCGTGCGGCTCCCGCCGAGCGAGCGCGCGGCGTCCGCGGGCTCGCCTCGGGCCGCGGCGATCGTGAACCCCACCAAGATCAGCGGCTGGCATGTCTTCCGCCAGCAGGTCGAGGGCGAGTTCGCGTCCCGCGGGTGGGCGCCCCCGCTCTGGCTGGAGACCACGGCGGACGAGCCCGGTGCCACCGCGGCCCGGGCCGCACGCCGGCACCGCGTCGATCTGGTCATCGTCGCGGGCGGGGACGGCACCGTCCGGGAGGTGTGCAGCGGCCTGAGCGGAACCCACATCCCGATCGCGATCCTCCCCGTGGGAACAGGGAACCTGCTCGCCCGGAACCTCGGCATCCCGCTCGACCTCTCCGACGCGCTCGACGTGGCGTTCGAGGGTCG
>CAZZGU010000065.1:0-2511 GCA_964653755.1 uncultured Nigerium sp.
ACCACTGGTCGCGCACCCGCAGCGGGCGCTCCAGCTTCGAGGTGACCATGCCGTTTGTCAGCGCGTCCTCGCTGAGCACCACCATGCCGAGCTGGGTGATCATCTCGGGGATGCCGTGGTTGATCTCGGGGTCGACGTGGTACGGACGGCCGGCGAGCACGATCCCCTTGAGCCCGTGCTCACGCATGTAGTCGAGCGCTCGGCGTCCCTCGGCGCGGACGTCCGCCTTCACGCGGGCGTCCTCGGCGTAGCCGAGCCGGACGGCTTCGCGCGCCTCGTCGGGCGTCACACCGAAGTCCTCGAAGACCTCCACGAGGCGTTCGGCGAGCTTGGCGGAGTCGTTGAGGTTGACGAACGGGTCGAGGAACCGGATCCCCGGCTCGCGCAGCCGGTCCACGTTCTTCTCCAGCACCTGCGGGTAGAACGCGACGATCGGGCAGTTGTAGTGGTTGTGCGTCGCCTCGGCCTCGCGCTGCTCGAAGCTCACACAGGGGTAGAAGATCGTCTTCACGCCACGGTCGAGCAACCACTCGAGGTGCCCGTGCGCCAGCTTGGCGGGGTAGCACACGTTCTCCGAGGGGATCGTCTCCATGCCGGCTTCGAAGAGCTCGTGGCTGGACCGTCCCGACAGGACGACCTTGAAGCCCAGGTGGGTCAGGATCGTGAACCACAGGGGGTAGTTCTCGTACATGTTGAGGACGCGGGGAACCCCGATCTCGCCGCGGAAGGCCTTGGCGTCGGTCAGGCGGCGGTACCCGAAGATGCGGCGGTACTTGTAGTCGAAGAGGTTGGGGATCTCCGACTTCTTCGGAGCCGCCTCCTCGCTGGCCCCCCGCTCGCACCGGTTGCCCGTGACGTGCCGCGTCCCGTCGTTGAAGTTGGAGATCGTGAGCTGGCAGTGGTTCTGGCACAGCTTGCAGGTGCGCAACTCGGTGTCGACGCGGAACCCCTCGAGCTCGTCGAGCCCCAGCAGTTCGGTCCGGTCACCGGGGCGGTGGTTGCGGTGGGCGGTGAGGGCAGCCCCGTACGCGCCCATGAGGCCGGCGATGTCGGGCCGGACGACCTCCCGCTGGGTCAGCAGCTCGAAGGCCCGCAGCACGGCGTCGTTGAGGAACGTGCCGCCCTGGACGACGACCTTCTCGCCGAGCTGCCCGGCGTCCTTGAGCTTGATGACCTTGTAAAGGGCGTTGCGGACGACCGAGTAGGAGAGCCCTGCGGAGATGTCGCCGACGCCCGCGCCCTCCTTCTGCGCCTGCTTGACCGAGGAGTTCATGAACACCGTGCACCGCGAGCCGAGGTCGACCGGCCGGTCGGACTGGAGAGCGCTGCGGGCGAAGCTCCGCACGTCGGTGCCCATGGTCTCGGCGAAGGTCTGCAGGAAGGACCCGCAGCCCGACGAGCAGGCCTCGTTGACGGCGATCGAGTCGACGGCCCCGTTGCGGATGCGCAGGTACTTCATGTCCTGGCCACCGATGTCGATGACCGAGGTGACCCCGGGGGCGACGTGTTCCGCGGCCCGGTAGTGGGCCATGGTCTCGATCTCGCCGTCGTCCACGCGCAGGGCCGCCTGGATGAGGCCCTCGCCGTAACCGGTCACGCACGTCCGCCCCAGCCAGGCGTCCGCAGGCAGGTTCTCACGGATGCGGCGCACGATGGCGACCGCGGCGGTCACCGGGTCGCCGGCGTTGCCGGCGTAGTGACTGAAGACGATCTCGTCGTCACCGTTCAGCACGACGGCCTTGATGGTCGTGGAGCCGGCGTCGATGCCGAGGAAGCAGGGCCCGGACGCCGACCTCAGGCTTGCCTGGGGCACGTGGGCGCGCGCGTGGCGCTCCTCGAACGTCCGTCGCTCGCCGTCGTCGGCGAACAGCGGGCGCATGGTCGTGGTGGCCAACGGCAACAGGACCGACTTCGTCGCGACGGCGTCGCTGAGCTGGCTGACGAAGTAGTCGCGACCGGTGGCCAGCAGCGCGGCACCGAGGGCGACGTAGAGCTGGGCGTTCTCAGGCGTGATGAACGAGTCGACCTGGCTGGTCAGTGCCCGTTCGTAGGCGCGCCGCAGCTGGGGGAGGAAGTGCAGCGGGCCGCCCAGGAACACGAGGTTGCCCCGGATCGGACGTCCGCACGCCAGGCCGGCGATCGTCTGGGTGGCCACGGCCTGGAACACCGAGGCGGCCAGGTCGGTGTGCGCGGCGCCCTGATTGAGCAGCGGCTGCAGGTCCGACTTGGCGAACACGCCGCAGCGGGAGGCGATGGGGTAGAGGTGCTCGTAGCGGGAGGCGAGTTCGTCCAGTCCGGAGGCGTCCGTGTGGAGGAGGGAGGCCATCTGGTCGATGAAGGCGCCGGTGCCCCCCGCACACGTGCCGTTCATGCGCTGCTCGGGAATGGGCTTGAGGTAGGTGATCTTGGCATCCTCGCCGCCGAGTTCAATGACGACGTCGGCCTCCGGGTGGAAGCGCTCGATGGCCTCGGTGGCGGCGCTGACCTCCTGCACGAAGGTCACCCCCATCA
>CAZZGU010000065.1:2521-11627 GCA_964653755.1 uncultured Nigerium sp.
CTGGGCGACCGCGAGGCCGCCGGAGCCGGTCACTGACACGGTGAGTGGCGAGGCCGGGAACGCGCGGCCGATGTCGTCGAGGAGGGAACGCAGTTCGCCGCGGACGTCGGCGTTGTGGCGCCTGTAGTCGCTGAACACGATGCGCCCGTCGCGCAGGACGACGGCCTTGACGGTCGTGGACCCGATGTCGAGACCGAGGGCCAGCGGCTGGTGTGCCATCAAAAACGCTCCCGTAACCGAATGATCGTTCTAGTTACTACGTACTGTAGTCTGCGGAACCAGAGGAGGGAAGTTTTTGGCCGGGCACAGAGGCAACAAGCGAGCTGACATCGTCGAGGCGGCAGCGAACCTCATCCGCACCGAGGGCGTCCACGCCGCGTCCATCTCGAGCATCATCCAGGCCTCTGGCACATCGGCCGGAACGATCTACCACCACTTCGCCAGCAAGAACGACATCGTGCTGGCCGTGGCTCGCGCAGCGGTCGTCGAGCCGATGACGGCGATCATCGTCAGCCACCCCGACAAGGCGATGTCCCCGGGCGAACTGCTGGCCGACATCGTGCGGACGGTGCTGCGCGGCGATCTGGCGTCCGCGCTGATCGTGCAACTGTGGGCCGGATCCTCGACCGAACCCCAGATCAAGGAGATCCTCCGTGAGCAGGTGGGCGGACTGGATGTTCAGATCAAACACCGCCTGGCCCTGTGGTTGGCCGAGCAGGGTTGTCCGGATGCCGCGCAGCGCGCCGAGACCCTCGCGCTGGTGACGATGGGGCAGGCCATGGGGCTGCTCGCGCAGCAGACCCTGCTGCCGGGTCTCGACAAGGACGCCTACGTCGCCGAGGCCGCGCGCCTCCTCGACCAGGCCTGCCTGCCCGGCTGACCAGAGGGGCGCGGCGTCAGGACGAGTGCAGCGCCTGGGATCGCGAGTAGCCCGTGTCCAGGTCGGTGATGTGCACCTCGACGATGCCGTGCGGATCGACGACGTAGCGTTCCTCCACGAGCGGGCCCGGATCGCGGCGGTCGACCAGGTCGGCCGACAGCGTCCGGCCGTCCCGCAGTGCCGGGTCGAACGCGAAGACGATCTCCCCGAACGGCGTGATGTCGCCGACAGGCTGGCCGGCGGCGTCCACCGCGGTGTACTCGACGAACCGGAAGAACCCGATGTTGTGGGCTGCCCGGTAGCGGCGGGTGACGACGACCTCGCCGGACGCCGTGACACGCTGGTCGCGCTCCAGGATCGGGTCGAAGCGCAGGGTCCGTCCGGCGTCGCCCTCGCGGAAGACGCCGAACCCGCGCGACAGGCGGTCGGTCAGCGAGAAGCCCGACGTGTCGTCAGCCGCGATCGCCAGCCCGATCGCGGTGGACGCCGCGGGGTGCGGGGAGCGGTGGACGCGGCGTCCGAACCGCTCGCGCAGCAGGCGAGGGACCAGCGGGAGCCCGCTGGCGCCCCCCACGAGGTAGATGCCGGCGATCTCGGCGGCCTCGAGCCGCCCGGCGTCCAGGCCGCCGACGAGGGGCGCCATCGCCTCGACAGTCTGCTCGACCAGGGGCGCGACGGCGTCGTAGAAGGCGTCCACCCCGACGATGACCGGCTCCCCTGCCACGTCGAGCGCGATGCGTCGCGACTGCGGCGCCAGATTCTCCTTGGCAACCCGGCACTCGTCGAGGAGCCGCGACCACTGGCGCGCGTCCAGCACAGGGTCACCCGCGGCCGTGCGAGCGAGGCCCGCGAGAACGGAGTCGAAGTCGTCGCCGCCGAGCCGGTTGATCCCCAGAGACTCGACCACGTCGTGGCTGCGGCGGTCGACGCGGACCAGGGACGCGTCGAACGTCCCCCCGCCGAGGTCGTAGACGATCACGCGGGTGCGCCGCGCGTTGACCGTCCGGCTCTGCCGGTGCGTGTACTCGAACCCGGCCGCCGACGGCTCGTTGAGCATCGCGCGGACCTCGAACCCGGCCGCCCGGAATGCCTCCAGCGTCCAGAAGCGCTGCGCGGAGTGGGCGTGTGCAGGGACGGCCACCACGGCCTCGAACACCTCGTCGGCGGCGACCGAGCCGGTCTGGTTGGACGCCGACGCGATCGCATCGCGCAGGGCCGTCAGGAAGCCGACGAGCACGTCGAGCAGCCGCACCTGCAAACCGTCGATGTCGACCAGCGTGGTGGGCCCCACCTCCGGCGAGGCCAGGAGCCTCTTGAAGGAGCGGACGACCTGCGCCCCGCCCGAGGCCGCTTCAAGGGCGTCGAACCCGTAGCGCAGCGTGTCGCCGTCGCGCGCCACCACCGAGGGGAAGTGATCGTGGCTGTCGCCGGCGTCGTCGAGGAAGGCGACGACGGGGTAGTTGCCGCGATCGACGGTGGCCACGATGGTCCGGGTGGTTCCGAAGTCGACTCCAAGCTGCATGCGGGCGAGGTTATCAACGGGCCACCCTCCGACCCGACGCGTTCCAGCCCGGGGGAGCGGTCTAGCATGAATCAGCACTCAGGGAGGAGTCGTCATCACCACCACCGTCTACACCGCCGAGACCCGGCGTCGTTCCGTCGTGGTAGGCACCCTCGGCAACCTCGTCGAGTGGTTCGACTGGTCGGTCTACGGCTTCTTCGCCCCCTACTTCGCCGCCTCCTTCTTTCCGCAGGGCGACCGCACCGCTCAACTGCTCAGCGTGTTCGCGGTGTTCGCGGTCGGCTTCTTCTTCCGTCCTCTGGGCGGTGCCGTGCTCGGTTCGTACGCCGACCGCCACGGGCGCCGGGCCGGCATGACCCTGACCATCAGCCTCATGGCCGTGGCGAGCCTGGCGATGGCGCTCACCCCGACGTTCGCGGCCATCGGGCTCGCGGCGCCGATCGTCCTCGTGCTGGCGAGGGCCCTCCAGGGATTCTCCGCGGGCGGAGAATTCGGCACCTCGTCGGCATTCCTCGTCGAGAACGCCGCTCCCGGACAGCGGGCTCGCGCCGGCTCGTGGCAGCAGGTGTCCGTCGGGGCCGGGACCCTCATGGCCTCACTGCTGGCATCCCTCATGTTCGCCGCCCTGCCTCGGGAAGACATCGCGGCGTGGGGTTGGCGGCTCGCGTTCGGCCTGGGGGCCATCCTCGGCCTGCTCGGGCTCTACCTGCGCGTACGCGTTCCTGACACCGAGGCGTTCACGACGACCCGCGCCCAGGGCCGCCTCGCGCGACGTCCGCTCCTCGAGGTCTTCCGGAGCCACCCGCGGGCGGCGCTGCGCGTCGTGGGACTCGTCGCCGCCGGCACCGCTCTCGTGCAGTTCTGGTTCGTGTACTTCCCGACGCTGGCGAACCTCCGGACCGGGGTGGAACTGTCCGTGGCGCAGCCTGCGGCCGCGCTGGGGCTGGCCGTTTTCACGATCCTTCAGCCCCTCAGTGGCCGGTTGAGTGACCGGTTCGGACGCCGCCCGCTGCTGTTGGTCTTCGCACTGGGCTCGGCGGTCACGTTTGCGCCGTTGCTGCTGACGTTGCGGCCGACCTTTGCCAGCCTCCTGGTGGCGGTCTCGGTGAGCGCGGTGTTCCTGGCCGCGTACGCGGGGTCGCTTGCGGCGATCATGGCCGAACAGTTCCCGCCCGAAGTGCGGACGGCCGGCATCTCCCTGCCCTACGGGATCGCCGTGGCCGTGTTCGGAGGGCTCACTCCCGCGGTCGCCACCGCGCTGGTCGCGCAGGACCGCTTCGCGGTGTTCCTGGTGATCATGATCGGCCTCCTGCTGGCGTCCGCGGTCGTGTTCCACCGGATGCCGGAGACGCGGGACCTGACCCTTTGACGACGGGGTGGGACCGCGTCCCGCCACACGGTAGGTTTCAGACAGCGCATTCGAGTCAGCGAATCGAAGGAGGCGGCCATGGCCGACACACAGGACTACGGACCCGAACCGTTCGTGGTCGACATCGAGAAGGACACGCTCAAGAACAAGAACTTCCGGACGACCCGCTGGACGGGCGAGCACCTCCAGCTCACGCTGATGTCCATCCCCCCGGGGGGCGACATCGGGCTGGAGGTCCACGAGGGCATCGACCAGTTCCTGCGCATCGAGGCCGGACGCGGGCTCGTGCAGATGGGCCCCTCGAAGAGCAACCTGCCCTTCGAGCGTGAGGTCAGCGACGACTGGGTGATCCTCGTGCCGGCGGGCACCTGGCACAACGTCACCAACACCGGGGACGAGGACCTCAAGGTGTACGCCCTCTACGGCCCTCCGGACCACCTGCCGGGCACCGTCCACGCAACGCAAGAGGACGCCGAGAACGACCCCAACGAGCAGCACTGACGCTCTCGGGAGGCGGGTCGCCCTAGTGTGGCGGCCCGCCTTCGTCATCCCCGGAGGCGTCGTCGTCAGCAACGTCATCCCCGGACTCCCCGAGGCCCCGAAGGAAGTCCTCGGCCTGCTGTCCGATCTCGTCGGCGCTGGGGAGATCCCGGGCTGCGGCGGTGATGCGCCGGCGCCCCTCCGCGACCGCGTCGTACTGCCGCTCCAGTTGACCAACGACGGCCGCCAACTCTCCGGACGCAGCCACCTGCTCGTCCACCTGGGCGATCATGGCAGCGTGGGCAGCCTGAAGCTCGCCGGCGGGGACCTCGACGCCCGCGGTTGCCGCGAGTTCCCGGAGGATGGCCACGGCGGCGCCGGGGACGTCCGTTTCGGCGAGGTAGTGGGGCACGTGGGCGGTCAGACCGATGGCGTCCCGGCCCGCCTCGCCCAGCCGCTGCGTGAGCAGGGCCGTGAACGACGAACTCATCTGGAAGGCCCCGAGCACCGGTTCCTCATCGAGGAGGTCCGGGTCGCTGGCGAACCGCGTCACCGCGACGTCGCGCGTGTGCGGAGTCGCGGAGGGGATGGCCTGGGCGAGGATCGTCCGTTCGACGCCGTGTTGGTCGAGCAGGTGCTGCACGGCGGACGCCATCCGCTCCCACTGGAAGGAAGGCTCCGGCCCGCGCAACAGCAGGAACGTGCGGCCCGAGGCGTCCGTGACCGCGTGCAGTGAGATCGTCGGGCGGCGGTAGCGCTCGAAGTGGTTGCGGTCGAACACGATCAGCGGCCGGTGCCCGGCGTAGTCGTAGACCTGGTCGGCGTCGAAGTGGCCCAGCAGGCGGTTGGGCAGCGTGTTGAGCAGGTGCTCGTCCAGGATGCGCTGGGTGTGTCCGGCGTCGACGAAGCTGCCGAGCGTGACAAGCAGTGTGTCGGCACGGATCGTCCGCTGGTCGATGTGGCTCTCGTAGCTGAAGAGTGCGATCGGGTCGAGCACGGTTCCTCCCTCCTCCGTGGCGCCCGTCCCGCGAGGGAACCGACGGCGGTCCCGTCTCAACGCCGGGACCCGAGGGATCATTCCCGTTCTAGACTGCTGGCTGTTCCCCGACGGAAAGCGGTTCGGCATGCGCAAGATCCTTCTTCTCCTCACCGGTCTCGTCCTCACGCTGACGGGGTGCGCGTCGGGGTCGTCGACCCCCGCGGCCTCGTCGCCGGCGGCGTCCGCCTCGGCGGCGGGTGAGCTCGTCGTGGGCATGGAGCTGGCCTATCCGCCCTTCGAGACCAAGGACGCCGCGGGCAACCCCAGCGGCGTGAGCGTCGACCTCGCCCGCGAGCTCGGCCACTATCTGGGCCGCGAGGTCCGCATCGAGAACATCGCCTGGGACGGGCTCATCCCGTCGCTGCAGTCGGGGGCCGTGGACGTGGTGATCTCGTCCATGACGATCACCGAGGAGCGGGCCAAGGTCGTGACCTTCTCCGAGCCCTACGCCCGCGCCTATCTCGCCTTCCTGGTGGCGCAGGACTCCCCGGTCCAGGCGGTCGCGGACCTCAACGCCGCCGGGCGCACCGTCGCGGTGAAGAAGGGGACCACCGGCGAGATCCTGGCGAGGACGTCGCTGCCCGACGCGGCCATCAACGCCTTCACGTCGGAGAACGCCGCCGTCACCGAGGTCGTCCAGGGCAAGGCGGACGCCTTCGTCTACGACCAGCTCACGATCTACCGTCAGGCCCGGCAGAACCCGGGCACGGTACGGATGCTCGCCATCCCCGACCAGCAGCCCGAGGGCTGGGGCGCGGCCGTGCGCCTCGGCAACGACGAGCTGGCCGGCCAGATCAACGAGTTCATTGCGCAGTTCCGCTCGGTCGACGGGTTCGCCGACCTGACCCGGAAGTACCTGGCCGAGGAGAAGGCGACCTTCGACGAACTCGGCTTCCGCTGGTTCTTCGAGTGAGCGCACCGGCCCTCGCGCCCGGCAGGCCGGTGGGCGGCCGGGACGTCGCGGCGCGCCTGGCCGCCGGGGTGGCGGTGGGCCTCCTCGTGGGCGGCTTCGTCCTCGCCTCCTTCGCTCGGACCGGGGTTCCGCTCAACCTGGGGACGGTCTGGGAGTACCGCCACCGGTTCGCCTCCGGGTTCGTGATGACCGTCGCGATCTCCGCGGGAGCCATGGTCCTGAGCCTGGTGATCGGGGTGCTGGCCGCGGCCGCCCAACGCTCGCGGGTGCTCGTCGTGGTGTACCTCGGACGCGCCTACGTCCAGCTCATTCGCGGCACGCCGCTGCTGGTGCAGATCTACTTCTTCTACTACCTGATCGGCACCGCCTGGGGGCTGGACAACCGCTACGTGGCGGGCGTCGTCATCCTGTCGCTGTTCGAGGGGGCCTACATCGCGGAGATCGTGCGCGGCGGGTGGCAGTCCATCGAGGCCCACACCTTCGAGGTCGCGGACGCGCTTGGCCTGGAGCGCTGGCAGACGTTCCGCCTCGTGACACTGCCGATCCTGCTGGCGCGGACCGTGCCCGCGCTGGCGGGGCAGTTCGCGTCCATCATCAAGGACTCCTCCCTGCTGTCCGTGATCGCGGTGATCGAGTTGACGCAGGCGACCCAGGAGGTCAGTGCCGAGAACTTCCAGATGTTCGCGAACTACTTCCTGCTGGGGGCCCTGTACTTCGCCCTCACCTTCCCCGTGTCGCTGTTCGCCGGCTGGCTGGAGAGGAGGCTCGGGCGTGCGGCTGGAGCTGCGTGACGTCACCCGCTCGTTCGGGCCACGGACGGTGCTGCGCCGGGTGAACCTGGACGTGGACACGCCCTCCCTGGCCGTGATCGGGCCCTCGGGCGGGGGGAAGTCCACGCTGCTGCGCGTGCTGGCCGGGCTCCTGCCCCCCGACTCCGGCACCGTCTCGTTCGACGGCGTGCCGGTCGACCACTCCGGACCCGCGCTGCGCAGGCACCGAACGCGCATCGGATTCGTGTTCCAGAACCGCGGCCTGTTCGAACACCTGACCGGTCTGGGCAACATCGTCCTCCCGCTGGTGCACGTGCACGGCGTCCGGCCCGAGGCCGCCGAGGAGAGGGCGCGCGCACTGCTGGAGCGGTTCGGGCTCGCGGAGGAGGCCGACAAGCATCCCCGGCACATGTCCGGGGGGCAGCAGCAACGGGTGGCCATCGCCCGCGCTGTCGCGATCGAGCCCACCTGGCTGATGCTGGACGAACCGACGTCCGCCCTGGACCCGGAGTACACCGCCGACGTGCTCGGCATGCTGCGCGACCTCCAGGCCGAGGGCATGCGGACGATCCTCGTCACCCACGAGATGGGGTTCGCGCGCCACGCCTGCGCGACGGTGGCGTTCCTTGCCGACGGCGTGATCCGCGAGGTCGGACCTGCCGAGGCCGTGTTCGGAGGCCCCGCGGACCCCGAACTGGCACGCTTCCTGTCGAAGGTGCTGCAGTGGAACGTGTGAACACGGCGTACCTGGTCTACGACGGAGACTGCGGGTTCTGCACCGCGTCGGCCACCTGGCTGGACGAGCGCCTGCGTCGGCTGAACCCGGACGCCGGCGCGGTGGCCGTGGTCCCCTGGCAGTCCGCCGACCTCGCGCGGCTCGGACTGGCCGCCGAGCGCTGCGCGCGCGAGGTCGTCTGGGTGGGGCCGGACGGCGTCCACGGGGGAGCGCAGGCGTTCGCCGCGTGGCTGGTCCACCATGGCGGGCTCGTGTCCATCCTCGGACGGACGCTGCGGGCTCCCGGCGTCCGGTGGCTCGCCGACCGGGTGTACGCCGTCGTGGCGCGGCACCGGCACCGGCTGCCGGGCGGGACCGCCTCGTGCGAGATGCCCTGAGGGGGCAACTGCGCGCACGATGTGCTCGCGCTGATGGTGGCAGGGTAGATTTCCGGCCGTGACCCTGCCCGCGACCTCGCGACCATCGGGGGAGGCGTGATGTTGCGACGGCTCGCAAGCCCGTTCCTGTCGCCCGCCTTCGTGAAGTTCCTGGGCGTCGGGGTCGTGAACGCGGTGAACGGGATCGTGTTCGCCTGGCTGTTCTCGTTGTTCTGCCAGCCCAACGTCGCGTTCGTGGCCGGGTATGTCGTCGCCCTGACGATCTCGTACTACCTCAACAGCTGGATCGTGTTCCCGAGCCCGCGCTCGCCGGCCGGGTACGTCAGATTCGTGGTCTCGTACGTGCCGAACTTCCTCATCCAGAACGCCTGCGTGGTGGTCATCTACAACGCGCTCGGGTTCGACAAGCTCGTCGCCTACGTGGCAGCGGCCATCATCGGCGTGCCCGTGACGTTCCTGTTCCTGAAGTTCTTCGCCTTCCGCCCCCAGACCGAAGGCGGTTAGAGGGCCTGCAGGAGCAGTCCGGTGTACTCGACGAGGTAGTCCAGCACGGTCGAGCCGAAACCCAGGAACGGCCACACGTCGGTGGTCGGGGACACCCAGTGCGGCATGCCCCACAGCGACACGTACGCGATGCCCGACATCCAGTTCCACAACGGGGAGTACGCACCCTCGGCGTCGTCGGCGGTGATGCAGAACATGAGCCCGACGACGATCATCGTCGTCCAGCGTCCATAGTCGGTCACCACGACGTAGAGCGGGGCGACAGCGAGGAAGGCCAGCGCCCCCCAGATCCAATTGCGCCGGAACCACCGCGACAACACGACGGGCAGGAAGCCGAGCGCGATGAGCGGGAGGAACCCGAAGTACGCCGGGAAGGCCGTCGACAGGTCCATCGAGGTCTTGAACGAGGTCCAGCCGATGGCTTCGATGCCGCCTCCGCTGACGCCGACCGCGCCGCAGATCTCGGGCCCGACGAAGCCTCGCGCTCGAACCGCCTCGCACACGGCGTGGGCCGTC
>CAZZGU010000066.1:0-11463 GCA_964653755.1 uncultured Nigerium sp.
TACCGCATCGTTCATACCACCCAGCTGAAGTACTCGGGCCCGGTCCAGTCCAGCCACAACGAACTGCGGATGACACCGATCAGTGACCCGGGGCAAACGACGCTCGAGAGTCGTGTGCGCGTCAAGCCGCTCACCTGGAGCCACGTCTACACCGACTACTGGGGCACCAGGGTCACGGCGATCGAGGCACTGGACGGTCACGTCGCCCTCGACGTCGAATCGATCAGCACCGTCGAGCGCACCCGCCGCCCGTCGGAGGAGGCCAACCTGCCGTGGGAGGCTCTCGCGGGGCCGGTCCTGCGCGACCTCAACTACGAGTGGCTGAGACCGACGCGGCGGGTGCAGCTCGCCCCGGACGTTCTCGAACTCGCACGGACGGCCGTGGGCGACGCTGGTCCGCGCGACGCCGTTGACCGGGTCATGAGGTTGGTGCGGGAGCGGGTGGTGTATCAGCCGGGAGTGACGGGCGTGTACTCGTCCGCGCAGGACGCCTGGGTCGCCGGCCGCGGAGTCTGCCAGGACCACGCCCACGTCGTCATCGCCGTGCTGCGGCACCTGGGCGTGCCCTGCCGGTACGTGTCGGGGTACCTTGCGCCCGGCGGCAGCGCCTCGGTCGGTGACCAGGCCACCGGCGAGAGTCATGCGTGGGTCGAGTGGTGGGACGGGACGTGGCTCAGCGTCGATCCCACCAACCCGGACGCCGACGAACTCGACCACATCGTGGTCGCGCGTGGGCGCGACTACGACGACGTCCCCCCGATCAAGGGGGTGTTCCAGGGCGCGGACGCTCTGGAACAGGCCGTCTCGGTCACGTTCACGCGGCTGGCCTGATCGCTCCGCAGCCCCCGTCCCCGCGAACAGGAGTCCCCATGTCCGTGTCGTCGACCTCGGTCTCGGCCCACCTCGAGTGCAGCGTCACGGAGACCGCCGAACTGGTGTTCTCGGTCGCGGTCCACTCGGGCGCAGCCGTGACGGCAGAGCGCCTCGGCTGCACCCTGGACGGCCAGCCGCTCGAGCTCGAGGAGCAGGGCGTCGCCCACGGCGGACGCCTGCACCTCGCCCGGAACGTGCCACCCGGACAGGTCGTGCTCGACTACCAGGCGACCGTCGCACCCGCGGCCAGCCGGGGCGGCGTCCAGACAGCAGACGCCGTCCTCTACCGGCGGCAGTCCCGCTACTGCGAGTCCGACCGGCTGGGCGTCTCCGCGGGCCGCCTCTTCGCGGGGCTCGAGGGGCGCGTGCTCGTCGACGCCGTCGTCACCTGGGTCCACGAGAACACCCTGTACGTGCCCGGGTCCAGCGGGCCCACCGACGGGGCGGTCACCACGTTTCTCACCGGACAGGGTGTGTGCCGTGACTTCGCCCACCTCGTGATCGCGCTGTTGCGGGCCTGCGGCGTGCCCGCACGGCTGGTCTCCGCCTACGCCCCCGGCCTGTCCCCGATGGACTTCCATGCGGTCGTCGAGGTGGCGCTCGACGGGTGGTGGGAGGTGGTGGACGCCACACGGTTGGCGCCCCGGCGGTCCATGGTGCGGATCGCGACCGGGCGGGACGCCGCGGACACGGCCTTCCTCACCATCCACTCGGGGCGGGTCGACTTCGGGTCCGTCCGTGTCATGGCCGTGGCGCACCCTGACCTGCCTGCGGACGATCCGTGGGAGCCCGTCCACCTGGAGGGGGGCGACGGGGACGCACGTGCGGGACGGGCCTGGAGTCATCCGTCATGAGCCCGACGCAGCACGTCACGGACCTGCAGGGCACGATCGAACGGCTGGGCCCGGCCGGGCTGCGCGGACGCCGCGAGGCGGTGCAGCGTCTCGTCGCGGACGACGGGATCACGGAGGGAGGTTCGCGGCCGGACGCCGGCCCCCGGGCGTGGGCGGTCGACCCGCTCCCGGTTGTCCTGCCCGCGAAGGAGTGGGCAGGCCTCGAGGCGGGGCTGGAGCAGCGGGCCCGTGTGCTCGACGCGCTGCTCACGGACCTCTACGGGCCCCGCCGGGTGCTGCGCGAGCGGCTCGTGCCGGCCGAGGTGGTCCTTGGTCACCCCGGCTTCCTGACGGCCGCGGACCAGGTGCGGCTTCCCACGGAGCGCCAACTCCTCGTGACGGCGACCGACCTGGCCCGGAGTCCCGACGGCACGTGGAGCGTGCTGGCGGACCGTTCGCAAGCGCCGTCCGGCGCCGGCTACACGATGGCGAACCGCCGGATCATCGCGAGAGCCATGGAGAGCCTCCACCGCGAGACCCCCCTGCGGCACCTGCGCGGCTTCTTCGACGTCCTCCAGGCAGCGCTCCTCGCGGCGGCTCCGGCCGCTGACGACCTGCCCCGCGTCGTCCTGCTCACTCCGGGCGCCGAGAGCGAGACCGCCTACGACCAGGCCCTCCTGTCCACCCTGCTCGGCTTCCCGCTGGCCCAGGCGGACGACCTCCTGACCCGGGGCGGACGCGTGTGGCTCCGCACCACCGGGCGGCTGCAGGCCGTGGACGTCCTGCTGCGACGGGTCGACGGCGCCTGGAGTGACTCCCTCGACCTGCGGCCCGACTCGCGGCTCGGGGTCCCCGGGCTCACCGCCGCCGCCCGCCGCGGGACCGTGAGCGTCGTCAATCCGCTGGGCGCCGCCGTCCTCGAGAACCCGGGTCTGCCGCCGTACCTGGACGCGGTGGCCCGCGCGCTGCTCGGCGAGCGGTTGCTGCTCCAGTCTCCGCCGACCTGGTGGTGCGGGGACGACACGTCCCGGGCACACGTGCTGGCCAACCTGGAGGCCCTCGTGCTCAAGCCCCTGGCACGCGACGCGGGCCGCGCCACGATCCCGGGTTGGGAGCTGGACGCCGCAGCGTGCGACCGGTTGAGTCGTCAGATTGCCGCGTCGCCGTGGGCGTGGGCTGCGCAGGAGCCCGTGCCGAAGGACACCACGCCCGTTGTCACCGCTGCCGGGTTGACGGAGCGCCCGTTCGTCCTCCGCACGTTCGGTGCCGCCCTCGACGGCGCCTACCACCTGTTGCCCGGGGGACTGGCGCGGGTGGCATCCGACTCCGGGGCCGCCCAGGTCACCACGCGTCGAGGGGCGGTGGCCAAGGACGTCTGGGTGCTCGAGCCGGCCGCCGCACCCCGGCCCCGCCTCGACCTGACCACCCTCGCACGCATCCGCCATGCGGTGGCGGACGCGCCGTTGCCCGGCCTGACACCGCGCGCGGCCTCGCGCCTGTTCCTGCTCGGACGCCACGCGGAGCGGGCGGAGGGGACCGCCCGGCTGCTGATGATGGCCGACAACCTGGTCGCGGACCACCTGCAACTGCCCGGAACTCCCGGCCACACGGCCACGCTCGCGCTGCTGGATGCCGTCGCCGACCTGACCGGCACGCCGGTCAGCGACGCGCGCGGATCCGAACAGGTCTCGGCGTCCCTGCGCGCTCTGCTCGTGGATCCCGCCGTCGCCGGGTCGGTCGCCCAGAGCGCCCGCCGGACCGCGGCCGCGGCCGGCGACGTGCGTGAGCTGGTGTCCCAGGACACCTCGACGGTGATCAGCCGCCTGCAACGAACCCTGCGCGAGATCCGGGAAGAGGGCGACGCGCTGGAACTGCAACCGGCCGCCGGCAAGGTGCTGGAGTCGCTGCTCGCACTCGCGGGGCTCACGGCCGAGAGCCTGGTCCGTGATCCCACGTGGGCCTTCCTGGACGCGGGCCGGCGCGTCCAGCGGGCCCGGATGACCGTTCGGCTGGTGCGGGCGACCCTGACGCCCATTCGCCCGCCGGTCGTCGAGGGCCTGCTCGTTGACACGGTTCTGCGGGTCGGGGACAGCCTCATCACGTATCGCCGCCGCGCCGTGGCCGGGGTGGGGTCGGGCACTCCGGTCGTCGCCGCGACGCACCTCCTGCTCGACGACCCGGGCAACCCCCGCTCGGTCCTGTTCCAGGTGGAACGTCTCGAGGAGGACCTGGCGCATGCCCCGAACGCCACGCTCGCCACGGTCGTCCGCGACCTGGTGGGCCGACTGCGCAAGCTCGATCTGGACGAGGCGTGCGCCGAACGGCCCCAGGGGCTCGTCGCCGTGCTGGACGACCTCGATGGCCGGCTGGAGGCCCTCGCGGCGACGCTGAGCCGCGTCCACTTCCGGCGCCAGCAGCAGGTGAGCTTCGCCGTCGCCGAACTCACCCACGAGAACGGTGAGGCGCTGTGAGCATGACCGCCTCGCAGGGCGAGCACCACACTGCCCGCCGCTACGAGGTTCACCATCGCACCGAGTACACCTACGCCGCCGACGTCACCGCGTCGTTCGGGCGCGCCTGCCTGCGTCCCCGCGAGACAGCGTCGCAGCACGTCCTGTCCCACCGGATCGACATCGAGCCCACACCCGACGTCTTCGAGGAGCACCTGGACTTCTTCGGCAACTACAGCCACCACCTCGAGATCTCGACTCCGCACCGGCGTCTGCTCGTGGAGAAGACGAGCACCGTTGAGGTGCACCTCCCACCGGTCGACCTGGGGGCCCTCGACGGGTGGACCGTCGGGGAGGCTGCCGACGCACTTCGCGCAGACCCGACGGTGGACCCGGTGGAGCGGGCCGCCTTCGTGCTGCCGTCTGCGCTCGTGACGTTGGCCGACGGCGTCGTCTCCTTCTCACAGGCGCTGGTGTGGCCCGACCGTCCCCTGGGTGAGGCGATCGGGGCGGTCGTCCACGAGATCCACGCCGGGTTCGCGTACCAGAAGGGGGTGACATCGGTCGCCACGACCCTGCACGAATTGCTGCGATCGCGCGCCGGCGTCTGTCAGGACTTCGCCCATCTCGCGGTCGCCTGCTTCCGCGCCGCCGGGCTGCCGGCCCGCTACGTCAGTGGCTATCTGGAAACCCAACCCCCGCCCGGACGGGAGAAGCTGGTGGGTTCGGATGCGACCCACGCGTGGGCGTCGCTCCAGGTGCCGGGCGGCGCGTGGATCGACCTCGACCCCACCAACGACCAGCTGGCTGACAGCCGCTACGTCACCACAGCGTGGGGACGTGACTTCCGTGACGTGTCGCCGCTGAAGGGCGTCATCTTCTCCGAGGGCCAGGGCAGCACGCTGTCGGTTGGCGTGGACGTCCGTCGGCTGTGACGGGACTGCCGGGCTGCGGCGTCCGCTGGGGGTGAGGCGAGGTCAAACCGTGACGGCGGCTCCGTCGCTCGCGTACCCTTCCCGCATGCGTTACGTCCATGTCGGCTTCGCCCCGGACCTGGTGGACTACCAGCGCGGCTGGGAACTTCAACGCGAACTCCTCACGGCTGTGGCGGACGGCCGCGCGGACGACACCACCCTCCTGCTCGAGCACGCGGCCGTCTACACGGCCGGCCGTCAGACAAAGCCTCACGAACGGCCCGTGGACGGCGCCCCCGTCGTCGACGTCGACCGCGGCGGCAAGATCACGTGGCACGGCCCCGGCCAACTCGTCGGGTATCCGATCGTCCGCCTGCGGCCGCCCATCGACGTCGTGGGCCACGTCCGCCGCCTCGAGGAGGTCATGATCCGGGTGGCCGCCGACTTCGGGGTCGCCGCCGCACGGATCCGCGGACAGAGCGGTGCCTGGGTCCTGGCCGACGACCGAGACCCGGACCGCAAGATCGGGGCCATCGGCGTCCGGGTCAGCCGTCAGGTGACCATGCACGGCTTCTCGTTCAACTGCGACGCCGACCTCGGCTGGGCCGACATCATCATCCCCTGCGGCATCGTCGACGCGGGCGTCACGTCGCTGACGAGGGAACTTGGGCGTACCGTCGGCGTCCGTGACGTGCTGGACGCCTTCGAGCACCACGTCGCGGAGGTGCTGGACGCCGTCGCTGCCCCCCGCAGCTCCGACACCCACCAGGAAGCGAGAGCAGCCTCATGACCGCAGACACTCCGACCCGCCGCCTGCTGCGGATCGAGGCCCGCAACGCAGAGGTCCCCATCGAGGAGAAGCCTCCGTGGATCCGGACCACCGCCCGGACCGGCCCCGCCTACACCGAGATTCACGGCCTCGTGAAGGAGCAGGGCCTGCACACGGTGTGCCAGGAGGCGGGCTGCCCGAACATCTTCGAGTGCTGGGAGGACCGTGAGGCCACCTTCCTGATCGGCGGGGACACCTGCACCCGGCGCTGCGACTTCTGCGACATCGCGACCGGTCGGCCGCAGCCGCTGGACCTCGACGAGCCGCGCCGCGTCGGCGAGGCCGTGCGGACGATGGGCCTGCGGTACTCGACGGTCACCGGCGTCGCCCGTGACGACCAGCCCGACGGCGCGGCCGGGTTGTACGCGGAGACCATCCGGCAGGTCCACGCCCTCAACCCGAACACCGGAGTGGAGATCCTGCCGCCCGACTTCGGCGGGGTCCCCGAGTTCCTCCAGCAGGTCTTCGACGCGCGTCCGGAGGTGTTCGCGCACAACCTGGAGACTGTGCCGCGCATCTTTCGCAAGATCCGGCCGGCGTTCAGCTACGAGACCTCCCTGGGCGTGCTGACCTTGGCCCGGGAGGCCGGGCTCGTCACCAAGTCGAACCTGATCCTGGGCATGGGAGAGACCGCCGACGAGATCGAGGCCGCGATCGGCGACCTCGCCGACGCGGGCTGCGACATCCTCACCGTCACCCAGTACCTGCGGCCGTCCCCCCGTCACCACCCGATCGACCGGTGGGCCCGCCCCGAAGAGTTCGTGCACTGGCGCAGGGTCGCCCTCGACGCCGGCCTCAAGGCGGTCATGGCCGGGTCGCTGGTGCGGTCGTCCTACCGGGCCGGACGGCTGTGGGCCACCGCCATGGCGCAGTGGGGCCGCCCGCTCCCCGAGAACCTGGCCCATCTGGCCGCCGACGCCGGTAAGCCCGCGCGGCAGGAGGCGACCGCTCAGGAGCCCGGCCGGCCGTAGGAGGCGAAGGCCCGCTCGGCGTCCGCGAGTTCGTCCGCGCTCAACAGCACCGGCTCGCCCAGTTGGCGCGTGCGCCAGTACTGCTCGCAGAGGTTCTCGAGTTCGACGGCGAGAGCGAGGGCGTGCTCCAGGTCGCGGCCGTGGACGACCAGGCCGTGGTTGGCGAGCAGGCATCCGCGGCGTCCGGCGAGCGCCGCGACGGCGGCGTCCGACAGCTCCTGGGTCCCGAAGGTCGCGTACTCGGCGCACCGGACGGAGGTTCCCCCGAAGCGCAGGACCATGTAGTGGAACGGGGGGAGGTCGACGCGCTGGCAGGCCACCGCCGTCGCGAAAGGGGCGTGGGCGTGCAACACGGCGCCGGCCTCGGGGAACACCGCGTAGAGGTCGCGGTGGAGGCGCCACTCCGAGGACGGCGCGAGCGGTCCCTCGGCGCGTCCGTCGGGCCCCACCAGGACCATGCTGTCGGGGGTGAGGTGCCCGACGGGGATCCCGCTCGGGGTGATGAGGAACCCGTCGCTCAGCCGGACGCTGGCGTTGCCGGAGGTGCCCGTGTTGAGGCGCGCGGCGCCCATGGCGTGGAACGTGGCCGTCAGGGCGGCGCGCGGCCCGCGGGCCGCGGGTCGGGTCATGGCAGGTCCTTTCCGGGCAGGCGTCCCACGTCGCGGGGGGCAACGACCCCGTGCTCGGTGATGAACGCGGTGACGAGTTCGGCGGGCGTCACGTCGAAGGCCGGGTTGGCGACCCTCGTGCCTGCCGGAGCGAGGCGCACAGCGGTGACCTCGCCCGTGGGGGACAGCCCGTGGACAAGGAGAACCTCGTCCGCGTGCCGGTCCTCGATCGGGATCGCAACGCCGTCCGGGCAGGCCGGATCGAACGTGGAGGTCGGTGCGGCCACGAAGAACGGCACGCCGGCCGCCCGGGCCGCGAGGGCCTTGAGGACGGTGCCGACCTTGTTGGCGGTGTCGCCGTTGGCTGCCACCCGGTCGGCGCCCGTGATGACGACGTCGACGTGACCACCCGCCAGCAGGTGGCCGGCTGCGTTGTCGGCGACCAGCGTGAAGTCGATCCCGGCCTCGCGGAGCTCCCAGGCCGTGAGAAGACCCTGGTTGCGCGGGCGGGTCTCCGAGACGAACACCTCGACGTCGATGCCGGCGGCGGCCGCGGTGTAGACCGGCGCCAGCGCCGTGCCGATGCCGCAGGTCGCCAGCCAGCCGGCGTTGCAGTGTGTCAGGACGCGGACCCTGCCCCCACGGCGTTGGGCCACCTCACGCAGGAGCCCGAGCCCGTGGCGTCCGATGGCCGCGCAGGTGGCGGCGTCCTCCGCGGCGACGGCGTCCGCCTCCTCCCACGCGACGGCCGCGCGCTCGCCGTCCGGGACAGGGCCGAGTCGGCGTGCCAGGCGGTCCAGGGCCCAGCCCAGATTGACCGCGGTGGGCCGGGTCGCGCGGAGCCCCGCGAGGGCGGCGGCGAGCGCGTCGTCGCGGGCGTCCCGGGCGGCCGCGAGCGCGACCCCGTAGGCGGCAGTCGCCCCGATGAGCGGAGCCCCCCGCACGCGCATGAGCGTGATCGCGTCGGCCACCTCCTCCCAGGACCTCAGGAACCGTGCCTCGGTGCGGAACGGCAGCAGGGTCTGGTCGAGGATCTCGACGGCGTCCACCGAGCGCCGCACGGTGGCGTGCGGAGGCCCGGGGACAACAGGGTCGGTGGTGGACGCGTGCGCCATGGCCGGCACTCTAGCGAGGGGACGAGGCCGGGGACTCTGGCGAACGGCGCGCGCATCGGTGAGAATGGGCGCTCAACCATCAACACGAGGAGGACCACATGGCCGCCGTCAGCAAGGCAACGACTCATTGGGAGGGCTCCCTGTTCGAGGGTGCCGGCACCACCACCCTCGTCACCAGCGAGGTCGCGACGTTCCCCGTCAAGTGGGCGGCGCGCGCCGAGTCGGGCAAGGGCACCACCAACCCCGAGGAGTTGCTCGCGGCTGCGCACGCCACGTGCTACTCGATGGCGCTCTCGAACGCCCTCGCCAAGGACGGCACCCCGCCCGCGAGCCTCGACACGACCGCCGAGGTGACCTTCGTGCCGGGCACCGGCATCACCGGCATCAAGCTCACGCTGCGCGCCGACGTGCCCGGCCTGGACCGCGACGGCTTGGTCGCCAAGGCGGAATGGGCGAAGGACAACTGCCCCGTCTCCCAGGCACTCAAGGCCGTTCCCATGGAGCTCGAGGTCCTTTGAAGTCGTGACGATCCGGGTCACCCGCACCGTCCGGACGACGGCGGCTCCGCCTGAGCGGGTCCTGGCCTACATGCTCGACTTCGAGAATGCCGTGGAGTGGGACGCCGGTACGGTGTCCTGCGCCCGGGTCTCGGGGGACGGTGGCGTCGGCACCCGCTATTCCAACGTGTCCGAATTCGCCGGCCGACGGGTCGAGATGGAGTACACCGTGGAATCCGTCGCAAAGGACCGTTTCGTCCTCGTGGGGCGGTCGGGGGGCGTCGAGTCGTGGGACACGGTGACCGTCCTTCCCTGGGGGGAGGGGGGCACCGAGTTGGAGTATGACGCACGCCTGACCCTGTCGGGGCCGGTCCGCTTCGTCGCGGGCCTGCTGAAGCCGGCGTTCAACCGGCTGGCCGATCGGACTGCGGCTGACATCCAGACCGCGCTCGACGGACTGCAGGGGGCGGCGGCGTAGCGACCGCTGAGCACCCGATACCCTCGGAGGGTGCGCATCGCGACGTGGAACGTGAACTCGGTCCGACAGCGGGTCCCTCGGCTCCTGTCCTGGCTGGAGGAGCGGCGGCCCGACGTGGTCTGCCTGCAGGAGACCAAGCTCGCCGACGCGGCGTTCGCCGACCTGCTCGCAGACCCGCTTGCCGACCTCGGCTACGCCTTTGCCAGCCACTCGGCCGGGCAGTGGAACGGGGTGGCCCTGCTGTCGCGGGTCGGACTGGACGAGGTGGAGCGGGGCTTCCCCGGCGCGCCCGGCTTCCCCGACGTGGAGGCCCGCGCCATCAGCGCGACCTGCGGCGGGATCCGGGTGCACAGCCTGTACGTCCCCAACGGGCGCACGGTCGGGTCCGACCACTACTGGTACAAGCTCGCGTGGCTGGAGGCGTTGCGCGCCTCGCTCGCGGACGGTCCAGCCGAGGTCGCCCTGTGCGGGGACATGAACATCGCACCGGCCGACGCGGACGTCTTCGACCCGGCCGCCTTCGAGGGCCACACCCACGTCACCCCCGAGGAGCGCGCCGCCCTGGCCGACCTGGTCGGCCTCGGGCTCCACGACGTCGTCCGGGACCACTGGCCGGCCGCGCGCGTGTTCAGCTACTGGGACTACCGGGCGGGCATGTTCCACAAGGACCTCGGCATGCGGATCGACCTGATCCTGGCGGGCGCCCCCGTGGCGCAGCGCGTCCGGGCCGCCTGGGTCGACCGGCACGCCCGCAAGGGCACCGGACCCAGCGACCACGCTCCGGTCATCGTCGACCTCGACGAGGCTCCGGACGGGGACATCGGCCCCGTGGTCCCGCCCGCGTCGGCGTCCGCCCGCATGCCGCGAAGCACCAGGCTGCCCCAGTCGAGGTCCTGACCCCGGGCTGCCAGACTTGGCCCCATGGCAGCGGCTGGCAGTTCCTCTGTGGTGGTTGACGGGCGCACCATCAAGGTCACGAACCTCGACAAGGTCCTCTACCCCGCCACCGGCACCACGAAGGGCGACGTCATCGCCTATTACCGCGCGGTGGCGCCCTGGCTTGTGCCTCACGTATCGCGGCGTCCTGCCACCCGCAAGCGCTGGCCGAACGGCGTCGGCACTCCCGAGGAGCCCGGGCACGCGTTCTTTCACAAGAACCTCGACCCGCGCTCCACACCGGACTGGGTCCGCACGGTCACGCTGGCCCACTCGGGCGGCGACAACACGTACCCGCTGATTGAGGACGCCGCCACGCTCGTCTGGCTCGCCCAGCTCGCGTCGCTGGAGTTGCACGTGCCGCAGTGGCGCGTCGACGAAGCGGGTTCGCCCCGCCACCCCGACCGCCTCGTGCTCGACCTCGACCCTGGCGAGGGGGCCGGCCTCGCCGAATGCGTGGAGCTGGCGCACCTGATCCGGGAGCTCCTGGACGGGGTGGGCCTGACGTCGGTGCCCGTGCTGAGCGGGAGCAAGGGCGTCCATCTGTACGCGTCCCTGGACGGCGTGATGACCTCCGACGAGGCGTCCGCCTGGGCCCGCGAGCTCGCCCGTTCGTTGGAGACGCTCCGGGGCGACCTCGTGGTCAGCGACATGAAGAAGACCGTGCGTGAGGGCAAGGTCTTGCTCGACTGGAGCCAGAACAACGCCGCCAAGACCACCGTCGCGCCCTACTCGCTGCGCGGGCGTCCGCGCCCCATGGTTGCGACGCCGGTCACCTGGAATGAGCTCACGCCTGCCGTGCGGCACCTCGAGATGCAGGAGGTGCTCGAACGCCTCCGCACGGTCGGGGACCCGCTGGCAGCCCTCCTGCCCGACCGCCTGAGCACCTACCGCTCGATGCGGGACGCCCGCCGCACCCCGGAGCCCGTGCCCGCGGCGTCGCCCGTGGCCCGAGGGAC
>CAZZGU010000067.1:0-11441 GCA_964653755.1 uncultured Nigerium sp.
GACACCAGATAGACGGTGTGTCCCGCGTCCACGTGGTCCCTCAAAAGTTCATACGTGGCCTGATAGACCTTGGGGACGAAGTACTTCTCATAAATCTCCTCCCCCATTCGGCGCATCTCTTCAACCGTCGTGCCGTCGACCAGTTGGGCCGCGCGGTCCGACAGCGCGCTCATCTTCCCCGTGTTCTCACCAAACAGCACGTAGCGCAGCGTTTGGCGGCCGGCATAGAAGATGTCGCGAAATCCGAAGAGGGATCGAGAAAACATTTCCTTCGCCGCCCAGTACGCGCTGGCTCCACGCACCAAGGTCTCATCTACGTCGAAGAAGGCGCCAATGGTGGAGGGGTCCGGCGTGGGCGTGGTCTGGTTCATTTCCCCAGTCTACGGGGTCGGCGCGGACGCGACGTCCCCTCCAGCGGTTCAGAGGCTGCTGGACGCGAAGAACCGCGGCCGCGACATGCCGCCCCCGGTGCTGGTCGCCGAGGTGGCGATGGTACGGGCCCTTGCCGCGAATGTGGACGAGCGGGTTCTCGCCTTGGCGCGAGCCTTCTGGCCCGGGGCACTCACCCTGGTCCTGCGGGCCCACGACAGCCTGCGTCTCGACCTGGGCGACCGCGGTGACACCATCGCGGTTCGCGTCCCCGATCAGGCCTTCGCCCGCGAACTCCTCCGTCGGACGGGCCCTCTCGCAGTGAGTTCGGCGAACGTGAGCGGTCAGGAGGCGGCGCTCACCGTGGCCGAAGCTGTCTCCCAACTCGGTGACAGCGTGGCCGTCTACCTCGACGCAGGAAGCATGGCCGGCCCTGTGCCGTCGACGATCCTGGACCTGACCGGGGACCGGGCTCAGATCCTGCGTCCCGGGCGAATCACGCCCGCCGAGCTCGAGGCGGTCGTCCCCGGCCTTCTCCCGCCCGGGGACGACACGGGCGCCTGATGCGCGAATACCTCCTGGTCCTGCTCGTCGCCGCCGGGGTCACCTATGTCGGGGCGAGCCTTGCGCGTCGCCTGGCCTTCCGTTACCAGGCCGTGGCCCTTGTGCGGGACCGGGACGTGCACACCAAGCCGATCCCGTACTTCGGGGGGGTGGCGATGCTCGCCGGGACGGCCGCCGCGTTCGTCGTCGCAACGAACTTGCCGTGGCTGGGCGGGTTCGAGCTCGTCAGGCACGACGCCTGGGCCGTCCTTGTCCCGGCGACGCTGATCAGCCTGGTCGGGATGGTCGACGATCTGGTCGAACTCGGCGCCCTGGCGAAACTGTCGGGTCAGGTGATGGCCGCGGGGCTCGTGGTGCTCGGCGGCGTCAAGATCTACTGGATCCCCTTGCCGGACCGCATCATCTCCCTCGACAACGTGGCCTCGGTCGTGCTGGCCGTGTTCGTCATCCTCGTCTGCGTCAACGCGATCAACTTCATGGACGGTCTCGATGGGTTGGCGGCGGGTGTCGTCGCCATCGGGGCCAGCGCCTTCTTTCTCTACGCGTACCTGCTCAGCTACGAGCAGGACCTGGTGCGCGCGACCACGTCGTCGCTGGTGAGTGTCGCGATCGTGGGGATCTGCGTCGGATTCCTGCCCCACAACGTCCACCGTGCCCGCATGTTCATGGGCGATTCCGGGTCGATGCTGCTGGGCTTCCTCCTGGCGACATCCATGATCAGCCTCACCGGGCAGTTGGATCCCTCCCGAGTGAGCCCGGCAGGCGCGGGGTTGATCGGCGCCTACCTTCCGTTGCTCCTGCCCCTGGCGGTCATGGCTCTGCCCTTCCTCGATCTTGTGAGCGCCTACGTCCGGCGGACGATCGCCGGCCGGCTCTGGTACCAGGCCGACAAGGCGCACCTGCACCATCGGATGCTGGGCCTCGGCCACAGCCACGGGAACGCCGTCGCCCTGCTCTGGTTGTGGTCGTTCGTGATCGCGTACGGCGTGGTGCTGGCGGGGGTGGTCGGCCGCTGGTGGGCCTGGTTGCCCCTGCTGGGTGGCCTGGGGGTGGCCACGGGCCTGACCTGGGGGACCCGGCATGGGGACCGAGGGGATGGTGACCGTGCCTGAGGGGACGCGCCGCCGGGCCAGTGACAACGTGTTGCGGGCCCGCCGGCTCCTGGCTGGAAGCGCCGCGGGTGGCCATGCAGGCGCCCTGGTGGTGGTGGCCGTCTTCTGGCTTCTCGAGGGCCCGGCGAGCGGGATCTCCGCGGCACTGGCGGCCGTCGTGACGCTCGCGTTCAACATGATCGGCCTCGGTGTCCAGGTTCTGGTGGCGGACGCCCCGACCAAGACCGTGATGATCGCTGCGCTGGCGTCCTACGGATTGCGGGTCAGCGTCCTCGGGATGGTCCTCATGGTCGTGCTCTCCAACGCGGACCGCTTCGCGCTCCTCGATCCCGTGGCGGTCGTGGTCGCGACGACCGTGGTCGTCTTCACCTGGCTTGCGGCCGAGTTCTGGACGTTCTCGCGTCTGCGCATCCCGGCCTTCGATCCCCCTCAGGACTAGGTCAGAATCGAGTCTCAACACGGGGATAAACGATTGTGACGACTCCGTGAGCGCCTGCTAGGCTCCGAAACGCTATGGACGAGCAGGGCGGCAAGGACCAGGGCATTCGTATCGTCACCTACCTTGTCTCGGGCTTGGTCTTCTATGGCGGTCTTGGGTGGCTGGCCGACTACCTGCTGCACACGACGACGTGGTTGCCGATCGGACTCGTTCTGGGTTCGGTTCTCAGCATCTACCTGGTTATCAAGCGCTACGGGAACACGTGACCGGACTGCAAGGAGGCACGATGGGTGGGCTCTACAGCCTTCTGATACCACTGGAGGGCGGAGAAGAGCATTCGGGCTGGCCCCCGAGCGCCGAGAGCTTCAACTCCCGGCCCCTCTTCCCCCAACTGGGCGAGGACTTCGCCTGGCTCAACAACCATATGGCGCAGGCCGTCATCGGCGCGGCCCTCGTCATCGCGTTCTGGCTGTGGATGGCTCAGGGCCAGAAGATCGTGCCGACGAGGCGCCAGCATCTCGGGGAGTCCCTGTACAACCTGATCCGCAACGGGATCGCCCGCGACATCCTCGGCCACGACTACCGCAAGTACCTACCGTACCTGGTGGCCCTCTTTTCGTTCATCCTCGTCAACAACCTGTTCGGCCAGTTCTTCCTCTTCATGTTCCCGACCTTCAGCAAGATCGGGTACGCCTACGGTCTGGCCATCCTGACGTTCCTCCTGTACAACGCAGCAGGCATCAAGAAGTGGGGATTCGGCACCTACATGCGGAAGATGACCCTCCCTGAGGGCGTCCCGGTGTTCCTGTGGTGGCTGATCATCCCCCTGGAGTTCCTCTCGAACTTCATCGTGCGGCCCTTCACGCTCGCCCTCCGTCTCTTTGCCAATCTGTTCGCGGGGCATCTGGTCATCATGGTCTTCGTCGTCGGGGGCTCCATGCTCCTGACGCTGACGGAACCTGCCGCTGGCTTCGGCGTGGGCATGCTCAAGACGGCAGGCGTCTTCTCCATCGTCTTCAGCTTCGCGATCTTCGCCCTCGAGCTCCTGGTCGGTTCGATCCAGGCCTACATCTTCACCGTTCTCACCGCTCAGTACGTGTCCTCGGCGATCGCCGACGAGCACTGACCCAAGCTTCAGCCCTCGAAGAAACCCATCCGAAAGGAAAAGTAATGCTCCCCACCATCCTCGAGATCACCATCAACGGCTCGCTCAACATGATCGGCTACGCCATGGCGACCCTCGGCCCGGCGCTCGGCGTTGCGTGGATCTTCTCCTCGGTCATCAACGGCACGGCGCGTCAGCCCGAGGCCCGCGGCGCCATGATGGGCACCGCGTGGATCGGCTTCGCCGTGGTCGAGGCACTCGCCATCATCGGCATCGCCCTCGCGTTCGTGCTTGCCTGACGAGGTAGATCCCATGCTGCCGCTGGAAGGAATCTCACTCGGGCCTCTGCTGCCCGAGCATCTCTCCGAGCTCTTCGTCGGCATCGCGCTCTTCCTCGTCATTTGGTTCGTGGTGGCCAAGAAGGTCGTCCCGATGTTTGAGGCGACCTACGCAGAGCGCACCGCCGCCATCCAGGGTGGGATCGAGAAGGCTGAGAAGGCCCAACTCGAGGCTGCCCAGGCCCTGGAGGAGTACAAGGCCCAACTGGCCACCGCACGCGAGGAGGGCTCCCGTATCCGCGAGGAGGCCAAGACGCAGGGTGCCGCTATCGTGACCGACATGCGCCAGCAGGCCCAGGACGAGTCCAGCCGCCTGCTCGCCAACGCCAAGGCGCAGATCGAGGCCGAGCGCGTCGCCGCGGTGACCCAGCTCCGCTCCGAGGTCGGTGGCCTCGCCACCACGCTCGCCGGCCGCATCGTCGGAGAGTCCCTCGAGGACGACGAACGTGCCCGTCGCACCGTCGACCGGTTCCTCGCCGAACTCGAGCAACAGACCGTGGAGAAGGCATGAGCGCATCGGCCGAAGCACGGCAATCCGCCCTGGACCGGATGCTCGACCAAGAGCAACCGTCCCAGGCGATGGCCGACGAGTTGTTCAACGTGGTGGACACGCTGGCCGCCCAGCCCAGCCTGCGTCGGGCCCTGACCGACCCGAGCACGCCGGACCAGGCGCGAGCGTCGCTGGTGTCCGCCCTGTTCGCCGGCAAGGTCTCGCAGGCGGCCGTTCGCGTCCTCACCGAGGCGACTCAGCTTCGCTGGTCGACGAGTGGCGCCCTGGCGGGTGCGCTCGAACGCCAGGCCGTCCGAGCGCTGCTCCGGGTCACGCAGGACGCGGGGCAACTTGACACTGTCGAGGACGAACTGTTCCGGGTGGGCCGGCTCGTGGCGGGAGACCGCGACCTGTCCGCCGCGATCAGTGACCGACGGTCTGACCTTGAGGGCCGCCAGAAGTTGCTCGGTGGTCTCATCGACGGGAAGGTTCTGCCCATCACGGCCACGCTGGCCAGACGAGCGGTGGGCGCACGTGCCCGGACCTTCGACCTGACGCTGGAGGACTACCTCAAGGTGGCCTCCGGACTCCGCAATCGGGCGGTGGCGACCGTCGTGACAGCGGTCCAGCTCAGTGAGGAGCAGCGGAGGCGACTCCGGGCCGCCCTGAGCAGGCAGGTGGGCCGCGACGTGAACATTCGCGTGGTCCTCGACCCCTCCGTGGTTGGCGGGGTGCGTGTGACCCTGGGTGACGAGGTCATCGAGGGCACCGTGGCCGGGCGCCTGCACGACGCCCAGCGCAAGTTGAGCTAAGCAACACACCAGATACGAAAGAGCTAAGGACGCAACCAATGGCGGAATTGACGATTCGTCCCGATGAGATTCGGGATGCTCTTGACCGGTTTGTCCAGAACTACACCCCGGACACCGCGACCCGCGAAGAGGTGGGCGTCGTGGCGACGTCTGGTGACGGCATCGCGCGGGTCGAGGGCTTGCCCTCCGCGATGGCCAACGAGTTGCTGGAGTTCGAGAACGGGACCCTCGGCATCGCCCTCAACCTTGACGTCCGTGAGATCGGCGTCGTCGTCCTTGGCGACTCGGAGGGCATCGAAGAGGGCTCGACGGTCCGCCGGACCGGCGACGTCCTCTCGGTCCCCGTGGGCGACGGGTTCCTGGGCCGTACCGTGGACGCGATGGGCAACCCCATCGACGGGCTCGGGCCGATCGCGGGCCAGGTCGAGCGCCGCACGCTCGAACTCCAGGCGGCGGGCGTCATGGACAGGCAGGAAGTGCGCGAACCCCTGCAGACGGGCCTGAAGGCGATCGACGCCATGATCCCGATCGGGCGTGGGCAGCGTCAGCTGATCATCGGTGACCGCAAGACCGGCAAGACCGCCATTGCCATCGACACGATCATCAACCAGAAGGCCGCCTGGGAGTCCGGTGACCCGAAGAAGCAGGTCCGCTGCATCTACGTCGCCGTCGGCCAGAAGGGCTCGACGGTCGCCGAGGTCAAGGGTGTCCTGGAGCGCGCGGGCGCGATGGAGTACACCACCATCGTCCACTCGCCGGCGTCCGACCCCGCGGGCTTCAAGTACATCGCCCCGTACTCAGGCTCCGCCATCGGACAGCACTGGATGTACCAGGGCAAACACGTCCTCATCATCTTCGACGACCTCACCAAGCAGGCCGAGGCCTACCGGGCGATGTCGCTGCTGCTGCGCAGGCCTCCGGGCCGCGAGGCCTACCCCGGCGATGTCTTCTACCTGCACTCCCGTCTGCTGGAGCGCTGTGCCAAGCTCAGCGACGAGCTCGGAGGTGGTTCGATGACCGGGTTGCCGATCATCGAGACCAAGGCCAACGACGTGTCGGCCTACATCCCGACGAACGTCATCTCGATCACTGACGGCCAGATCTTCCTGCAGTCCGACCTCTTCAATGCCAACCAGCGCCCGGCCATCGACGTCGGCATCTCCGTGTCCCGCGTCGGCGGTGCCGCGCAGATCAAGGCCATGAAGGCGGTCGCAGGCACCCTGAAGATCAGTCTTGCGCAGTACCGCGACATGCAGGCCTTCGCGATGTTCGCGTCCGACCTGGACGCAGCCTCGCGGCGACAGCTCGACCGGGGCGCCCGCCTCACTGAACTCCTGCGTCAGAAGCAGTACGCGCCGTATGCGGTCGAGGACCAGGTCGTGAGCGTGTGGGCCGGCCTCAACGGGTACATGGACGACATCCCCGTCAACGACGTCCTGCGCTTTGAGAGGGAACTGCTCGACCACCTCCGTCGGAGCACGCCCATCCTGAAGAACATCGCCGAGACCCAGAAGTGGGACGACGACACGGCGTCCGCCGTCGTCGCCGAGATCAAGAAGGTCAAGGAGAACTTCAAGGCCCACGACGAGCGCATCACCTCGACCGACCACGAGCACGCGAAGCCGCTCGACGCCGACCAGATCGGGCAAGAGACGATCGCCGTCAAGAAGAAGGGCTGACCCGTGGCTTCCGGACTGCGTGAGTTGCGGCAGCGACGCAAGTCGGTGACCGCGACGAAGAAGATCACCCGGGCCATGGAACTGATCGCCGCGTCCCGGATCATCAAGGCCCAGCAGGCCGCGGCAGCCGCACTGCCCTATACGCGGGAGCTCAACAGGGCGGTCTCGGCGGTGGCGACCTACGCGCGGCTCGAGCACCCCATGCTCCGGAGGGCGGAGCATCCCCGTCGCGCGGCCCTGCTGTTCCTGACCTCCGACCGGGGGATGAACGGGGCGTACTCGTCGAACGCCATCAAGACCGCGGCACGGTTGGCGAACCGCCTGCGGGATGACGGGCTCGAGGTCAAGCGTTACGCGGTGGGCCGCAAGGGCATCTCCTACCTGCAGTTCCGAGAGATGGAGATAGAGGCGTCCTGGGCGGGGTTCTCCGACGCGCCGACGTTCAAGCACGCCGAGGAGATCGCTGATCGCCTGATCGCGGATTTCATGAAACCGTACGAGGAAGGCGGGGTCGACGAGGTCCATGCGGTGTACACCCGCATGGAGTCGATGATCACCCAGACCCCGCGCGTCCGGCGCCTCCTCCCGTTGGAGGTTGTCCAGGGCGTTCGCGAGCTGGGGGAAGGGGACGTCATTCCCCAGTACGAGTTCGAACCAGACGCTGACACGGTGCTCGAGGCGTTGATGCCCCGCTACGTCCGCAGCCGCGTCTACTTCTACCTGCTCCAGGCTGCTGCTTCGCAGCTGGCCAGCCAGCAGCGGGCGATGAAGTCAGCGACCGACAACGCCAGCGACCTCATCCGGACGCTGACGCGCCAGGAGAACCAGGCGCGCCAAGCGGCCATCACCCAGGAAATTACCGAAATCGTCGGTGGCGCTTCTGCGCTGGCCGAGGCAGCCGCCCAGGACTAGGGCATCGAGAACGAGAGAGAACCATGACTGTGACTGCAGAGAAGACGAACGAGGCCACCACCCAGCCCGGCGTGGGTCGCGTGGCGCGCGTCATCGGCGCCGTGGTGGACGTCGAGTTCCCCCCGGACCAGATGCCCAACATCCTCAACGCCCTCCACATCGACATCGAGGCCGGTGAGTTGAGCCGCACGATCACCGCTGAGGTAGCCCTGCACGTGGGCGACAACATGGTCCGCGCGATTGCGCTGAAGCCGACCGACGGCATGCGGCGCGGCACCCAGGTGCGCGACACGGGCGCGCCCATCAGCGTTCCCGTGGGCGAGGTGACGAAGGGTCACGTGTGGAATGTGACCGGCGAGTGCCTGAACGCGGACATCGCCACCCTCGACATCCGGGAGCGGTGGCCCATCCATCGTTCGGCGCCGAAGTTCGAGGATCTCGAGCCGAGGACGGAGATGCTGGAGACCGGCATCAAGGTCCTCGACCTGCTCACCCCCTACGTCAAGGGCGGCAAGATCGGCCTGTTCGGCGGCGCCGGCGTGGGAAAGACGGTCCTGATCCAGGAGATGATCTACCGCATCGCACACACCTTCGGTGGCACCTCGGTGTTCGCTGGCGTGGGCGAGCGCACCCGTGAGGGCAACGACCTGATCCACGAGATGGACGAGGCGGGCGTGTTCAAGGACACCGCGCTCGTGTTCGGCCAGATGGACGAGCCTCCGGGCACGCGTCTCCGCGTGGCCTTGTCGGCCCTGACCATGGCCGAGTACTTCCGTGACGTGATGAATCAGGACGTGTTGCTCTTCATCGACAACATCTTCCGGTTCACGCAGGCCGGGTCCGAGGTGTCCACGCTCCTGGGCCGCATGCCCTCCGCCGTGGGCTACCAGCCCAACCTGGCCGACGAGATGGGTCAGCTGCAGGAGCGCATCACCTCGACGCGTGGCCACTCCATCACGTCGATGCAGGCCATCTACGTCCCGGCGGACGACTACACGGACCCTGCTCCGGCCACGACGTTCGCCCACCTGGACGCGACCACCGAGCTCAGCCGCGACATCGCCTCGCGTGGCCTGTACCCGGCTGTGGACCCGCTGACCTCGTCCAGCCGCATCCTCGACCCCCAGTTCGTGGGACAGGAGCACTACGAGACGGCGACCCGCGTGAAGCAGATCCTGCAGCGGAACAAGGAACTCCAGGACATCATCGCGATCCTGGGCGTCGACGAGCTGTCCGAAGAGGACAAGATCATCGTGGCGCGGGCCCGGCGTCTCCAGCAGTTCCTCAGCCAGAACACCTACATGGCCACCAAGTTCACCGGCATCGAAGGCTCCACCGTCCCGCTGAAGGACACCATCGAGTCCTTCCGGATGATCTGTGACGGTGACGTCGACCACATCGCCGAACAGGCGTTCTTCAACGTGGGCGGCCTGGACATGGTCATGGCGAACTGGGACAAGATCCAGAAGGAAGGCTGATCATGGCGGACCCCCTGTTCGTCGAGGTGGTGAGTGCCGACCGCCGCGTGTGGGA
This sequence comes from uncultured Nigerium sp., assembly GCA_964653755.1. Taxonomy (GTDB): domain Bacteria; phylum Actinomycetota; class Actinomycetes; order Propionibacteriales; family Propionibacteriaceae; genus Propioniciclava. The sequence continues at coordinate 9,354 of CAZZGU010000067.1, forward strand.
AGGCAACGCGGTCTCGGTGATCGCGCGCACCACCGAAGGCGACATCGGGATCCTGTCCCACCACGAACCGCTTCTCGCGATCCTCGTGCCCTCCGCCGCCGAAGTCATCGGCGACGCAGGGACCCGCGAGATCGTGGCGGTGGATGGCGGGTTCATCTCGGTGTCGGACAACCGTGTCTCGATCATCGCTCAGTACGCGACCCTCGCGAGGGAGATCTCTCTCCCGGAGGCTGAGCGTGAGCTGGCCCGCGCCGAGAGTGCGCTCAACGCGGGTCAGATCGATGACGAGACCTGGCGCCACTACCACAGGGCCAGCGCTCAGGTGAAGGCCGCCCAGAAGGCCGCCGAGCGGCGATAGTTGCCGCTGGGGGTGATCGATGCCTGAGTGGTGGAGCTGGACCGTGACCGCGCTCGTGGTCATCGTGATCGGGCTGCTCACCCCGCTCGCCTGGATGGTCGCGAGACGGCGCTGGCTCTCGACGCGGGGCTGGACGTTCGATTGTTCGCTGCGTCAGCCCGACGCGTTGCCAGGCCGCGGGTGGATGCTCGGCGTCGCGCGGTATTCCGGCGAGACCGTGGAGTGGTATCGCGTCTACAGTTGGTCCTTGGTACCCCGGGTCCGGCTCACGCGCGGAGCGACGCACGTGAGTTCAACCCGGGAGCCCGAGGCCAGCGAAGCTGGTCTCCTGTACGAGGATCAGCGCATCGCCGAACTGGCGGGGGCGCACAAGGGCGTCTCTCTGGCCATGTCGCGCCAGGACATGACAGCCTTCCTCAGCTGGATGGAGGCCGCGTTGCCGGGGCAGCAGTTCCGGTCGTAGCCTCTGTGATGCGCTCCCGCCCCCGGCGGGCTCTCTCGTCGGGGGGCGTCCGGTCAGTGCCGGGAACCCACAACACGTCACCTGCGGGTCCGTTGACGACGCGGGACGCAATGAACAGAAGGTCCGACAGCCGGTTGAGGTAGCGGAGCGCGATCGGATTGATGCCACCCTCGACGGGTTGGTCACCGTCCGCCAATCCGTGGGCCTCGGCCGCCTGCCACCCGGCACGTTCGGCGCGACGTACCACCGTTCGGGCGAGGTGGAGGTGGGCGGCGGCGGGTGAGCCCCCGGGGAGCACGAAGGAACGCAGATCGGGGAGGCCTGCGGAGAACTCGTCACACCAGCGTTCGAGGCGCTCCACACTGCCCTGCTGGATGCGCAGGGGAGGCCACGGGGGATCGGCCACTACCGGAGTCGACAGGTCGGCCCCGACGTCGAACAGTTCGTTCTGGATGAGCCGGAGGGCGGCCTCCAGCGGTTCGGGAAGGCCGCCTGTCGCGAGCGCGATCCCCAACACGGAGTTGGCCTCGTCAACATGCCCGTAGGCCCCCACGCGGACGTCGGTCTTGCGCGCCACCGAGTTGTCGGAGAGTCGTGTCTCCCCTGCGTCGCCGGTGCGGGTGTAGATGCGTGTCAGGTTGACCATGGGGTCAGCCTATGTGAGGTTGGGAAGGTGAACCGCATCGCAAGGGCCGCGGTGGCCGTCGGTCTGGTCAGCCTCGTGGGTTGTGCGATCACGCCCCCGCAGGCCGGCCACGCCCCCCGCCTGGACGAGCCCGCCAAGGCCTCGTGCACCTATCGGGTCGGCGACGACCCCGCGCGACCCGTGGATCCGCCGCCCTCCGGCGAGGTGCCCGCCACCGGCACGGTCACGTACGTCGTGGCGCTGGGCGACGGCCTTGTCACCCTGAACCTCGACCGCTCTCTGGCGCCTTGCGCCGTGCACTCCTTCGAGCACCTCGCCCAGCAGGGGTTCTACCACGGCACGACCTGCCACCGGCTCGCCACCATGGGAACCTTCCTGCTCCAGTGCGGGGACCCCACCGGGACGGGACTCGGGGGGCCGGGATACACCTTCGACGACGAACTGGGCGCCGCGACCTCCTATTCCGCCGGCACCGTCGCCATGGCCAACGCGGGTCCTCACGGCAACGGGTCGCAGTTCATGCTGGTGTACAAGGACACCGCCCTGGAACCCCGGTACACGGTCTTCGGGCGGATGGACGCCGCGTCCACCCAGGTCGTGTCCGATCTGGCGATGCAGGGA
>CAZZGU010000068.1:0-341 GCA_964653755.1 uncultured Nigerium sp.
GAAACCGTACCTCGAGGTCGCCTATCAGGCGGCCGTGCAGGAGCAGGATGTGGACGACGCGCTGGAGGCGTGGTTCGAGGCCACCACCAGCGCGATGCACGAGGGCCTGAGCCGCGCCGGGCGGTTCGAACCCGAGGCGCGCCGGATCCGGTGCACGCTCGCGTTCGGGCAGTTCGAGTACCTCGCCCGCAGGTGGATGCGGGTGGGCTGGAAGGTGCCGCGCGGCGTCTCGCTGGAGCAGCTCACCGATTCCTGGTGCCACCTGCTCTGCGACGCCGGCGGGGCGCGCTGACCCCCCAGCCCACCGGGCCGGACGCCCCGGCTACGTCTTTGCGGGCATC
>CAZZGU010000068.1:351-11403 GCA_964653755.1 uncultured Nigerium sp.
CCAGCCTTCCGGTTATTGATATGATTCCGAAGCCGCGGCCGCGGATGCTGACGGTCACCGAGTCGAGCGGGATGGGGCTGAACATCTCCGGTTCATCCTCGGGGAACAGCGCCGTCGGGCCCCACACCCAGTCCGTGAAGGCCCACGTGTGCGGGTCGAGACTGCGCATGATCTGGTTCCGCTGGACCCGCTTCAGACCGTCGACGTGCCACAGCTCGCCCCAGACGCGTCCGGTGGAGAGGATGCGGCGGCAGTGCTCGGGGCGCACGGCGTTGTAGGCGGCCAGCGCCGCGTCCCAGTCGATGACCCCGTCCGCGGAACGGTTCCGCTCCACATGCTGGGCCAGGACCCAGCCGTCCTCGATCGCCATGATCGCGCCTTGCGCCATGTACTGCAGCGGCGGGTGGGCGGCGTCGCCGAGCAGCGCGACGCGGCCGTTGAGCCAGTTCATGATGGGGTTGCGGTCGAACATGCGCCACCAGCGGTCACGCCACATGAGCGGGAGGCCCTTCTGGACGGCCTGGCACGTGCCCTCGAACGCGGCGTCCAGCTCGTCCGGGGTACCCCAGTCGTCCTCCCCACGCAGGGCCTTCGGCGACTCGAACACGGCCACCTGGTTGAACATCTCACCCGCGCGCAAGGCGTACTGCACGAAGTGGCACCCGGCCCCCACGTAGACCTGCACCGCCGTGGGGTCGATGTCGTTCTCGGCGGCCCTCTCGATCGGGACCGCGCCACGGTAGGCGACGTACGCCGAGCTGACGGGCTCGTCGACCACGATGCCGGCGCGGGCCACCGAGTGGATGCCGTCCGCGGCGATCACGACGGGCGCCTGATCGGTCGTCCCGTCGGCGAAGGTGACGCGCGCCCCGCCGTCGGTGTTCTCGTAGGCGACGCACTTCTTGCCACCGTGCAGCTCGACGCCTTGGCGCTGGGCGGCGCGCAGGAAGATGCCGTGAAGGTCGCTGCGGTGGATCACCATGTACGGGTAGCCGTAACGCTCCTCGACGCGGGTGAGATCGAGATCGATCAGGGGCCGGGCGTCGAGGGCGTCCCGCATGATCATGCGCTTCGGCACGACGCCGAGCCGCTTGGCCTCGTCGAGGAGCCCCAGGTCGTCGAGGATGCGGGTGCAGTTCGAGGCGATCTGCATGCCGGCACCCACCTCGCCGAACTCGGACTGGCGCTCGTAGAGACGGACCGTGAGGCCTTTCTGGGTGAGGGCGGTGGCCGCCGCAAGGCCGCCGATCCCGCCGCCGACGATGATGACGTCGGCGGGCTTGTCGGAGAAGAACTCCTGGACGGTCGTCGCCTCGCGACGGGCGTCGGCGTCCATGGACTCGTTGGAGGAAGGAACAGCGTCGTTCGTCATGGTGTCGGTCCTTGTCAGAGCCAGGGGGGCAGGAGGGGGGCGGGGCCACCGTCGGCGGTGACCACGTCGCGGGAGGGGCGACCGGCGAGCCAGGCGGTGACCTGGGTGAGGGGTCCGGTGACGGTGGCCGGCGGGCCGTCCCCCATCACCTCCCACCGCGCGTCGGTGTCGTGGGGGGCGATGACGAGCGCGGGGTTCCCCCCGAGCGACCGCTTGCCGACGATGTCGGCCACGAGCGCCGCGCAGAAGTCGGCCGGAAGGTCGTCGAAGCCGACGCCGCCGTCGAAGTCGACGGCATGGACCATCACCTCACGCGTCCGCATCCAGGGGGTCTCGGACGCGGGGACCGTGCGCCCCTGCGCGGTGACGACCTCATGCGCCCAGGCGTCGTCGGTCAGTGCGTCGAACCCGGCCTCGAGGGCGGCGGCCGAACGGCCGAACCACGCCAGCAGGTCGGACGCGCTTCGCTCGGATCCCGCCTCGATGTCGGCGTTGCGCTGCTCCGGGGAGGAGTACATGGGCGTTCGCTCGCCGGTGGCGGCGACGCCACAGACCAACCCGCCGACCCCCTGGCCGGCTGATCGCTTCGCCGAGCTGTTCTCGGCCGAGGTGACCGAGGGCATGGTCGTGCCTCGCGTCGAGCGGCGAGCCCCCGCCGGGCTCGTCGTCACCGCCGGCACCCGCGGTGGGCTGACCGGCACCGACGAGTCCCTCCTGCGTGGCGCGGCGCGCGCGGCATCCGCCACGGGAGCACCGATGGCGTTCGCGTTCGGGGCCGACCCCGTGGCCGAGCTCGACCTGGTGCTCGCCGAGGGCGTGCCGGCCGACCGGGTGCTCGTGACCGGCCTCGACCGCACGGACGCCGCGGGCGCGGCCCGGGCGGTGGCGGAGAAGGGCGCCCTGGTGGGCGTCACCCGCGTCGGCGTGGCGGGGGAGGGGTACCTGTCCGACGAGGAGCGGGCCGACCTGGTCGCCTGGCTCGTGCAGGCCGGCCATCGCGACCGCGTGCTCCTGGCGAGCGGAGCGATCGGCGTGGCCAAGGGGTTGCCCGACCCGGGCGTCCGGTTCGAGCACGTGCTCACGTCCTTCGTGCCGCTGCTGACGGCCCGCGGACTGTCGGACGCCGACGTCGAGGCCCTGCTCGTCACCAACCCGGCGGCGTGGCTGACCATCCAGACGAAGGAGGCCTGAGGAAATGGCACACGTCAACACGGTCCTGGGCCCCGTCGCCCCCGAGGAACTCGGCTACGTCGCCATCCATGAGCACGTCGGCTACGGCATGCCCGGCAGCGAGCTCGACACCCGGTGGTGGAAGCCGTTCGAGGACCGCGTCGCCGAGACGATGGCGCAGCTGCGGAAGTTCCACGCGTACGGCGGCCGCACGTTCGTCGACATGACCGGCATCTGCAACGGCCGTGACGTCGACTACTACCAGGTGCTCTCGGCCAAGACCGGGGTGCACATCGTGGCCTGCACCGGTTTCGTCGGCGGCGACACGGCGCTGAAGCACTTCGCCACCGCGTCGGTGGAGTACCTCGCGGAGGTCTTCACCCACGAGATCACCGTCGGGATCGGCACCACCGGCGCCAAGGCGGGCGTCATCAAGGTCGGCGTGAGCCGTGGGGGCCGGATGACCGAGCTCGACAAGCGCATCTACCGGGCAGCCGGACGCGCTGCGCGCGACACCGGCGTCCCGATCGTCACCCACCTCGCCATCGATGCGGAGCCGGCCGTCGAGATCTTCCACGACGAGGGCATGCCGCTCGACCGCGTGATCTTCGGGCACGCCGACGACGGGGTGAACCACGACAAGACGCGGCACAGCTGGATCGCCGAGCAGGGCGGGATCGTCGGCTTCGACACCTTCGGCTACGACCTTGAGTTGCCCGACCCGCCCTTCTGGGGCCGCAAGCGGGCCGAGCGTCTGGCGCACTTCCTGCAGTTCCACGCCGAGTACCCCGGCCAGGTGCTCGTCGGGGTGGACGCCAACTGCAGCCCCCTGGGGTGGCCGGGCGTCAAGGGCCACACCGTCAACTACCTGTTCGAGGAGCTCATCCCGGACCTGCGCGAGGCCGGCATCGACGACGACGAGATCACGCGGCTCTTCGTCACCCGCCCGGCCGAGTTCTACACCGTCCAGCCCGTCACCTGACCACTCACCCAACCATGCCTCCAGGAAGAGACACACCATGAACACTGACCAGCTCAAGAACCTCCGCGTCGCGATCGTCGGTGGCGGCTACGGCGGCGCGTCCGCGGCCAAGGCGCTCAGCCTGCTGGGTGCCGACGTCACCGTGTACGAGCAGGCCCGCGAGATCCGGGAGGTGGGCGCCGGCATCGGCCTCAGGCCCTCCTCGATGGACCAGTTCCGTCAATGGGGCATCTTCGACGCGATCGCGGACGTCACCTCCGCCAGCGACTACTTCGAGATCCTCACGGCCGACGGCCACACGATCATGAAGGACTCCTGGCCGGGCATGGACGACTACGAGGTGAAGACGCACACCCACCTCGTCCACCGCAACGACTTCATCCAGGCACTCCTCGGCGTCCTGCCCGAGGGCATGGTCAAGGTCGGCCACAAGCTCACCGCGATCACCGACCACGGCGACCACGCGACCCTCACCTTCGCCAACGGCCTCACCGTGGACGCCGACCTCGTCGTCGGGGCGGACGGCATCAAGTCGACCGTTCGCCAGGAGCTGTTCAGCGACCAGCAGCCTGTCTTCGCCGGCGAGCACGCCTACCGCGTCGTCGTGAACGCCGACGACGCCCACGGCCTCGTCACCGACGACAACCTGCGCATGTACCTCGGCCGCGGCACCAAGGTCTACGTGCTGCCGCTGCGCCACCGCAACCAGATGTCCTTCGACGTCACCGCGCTCAACGCCGATGCCACGTGGAACCCCGCCCGCACGAAGGACGACCTGCTGGCGACCGTGGAGGGCTTCGACGAGCGCATCGTGAAGCTCGTGCAGGACCTCGACATGGACAAGGTCAACATCCGCGCCGTCTACGACATCGACCCCGTCGACACGTGGCACTCCGACTGCGTCACCCTGCTGGGTGACTCCGCCCACGCGATGTGCCACCACCAGGGCCAGGGCGCCAACTCGGCGATCCTGGACGCCGGCGCCCTCGCCGACGCCCTCAAGAGCGCCGGATCGGTGAAGGAGGCGCTGGCCGCCTACGCCGCCGAGCGCAAGCCGGTCACCGACGAGCTGCAGCGGATCTCCCGCCAGGGTTGGTCGGAGGACGAGGTCAACGACGTGTTCCCGGGCCAGAAGACGGCCACCCAGACCGAGGTGGCGCAGGCGTGACGATCCACCCGAAGATCGCGGAGGTGCTGGCCACGTTGCCGGCACCTCCGCCGGGTCCGCCGGACCCCGTGGTCATGCGGGCCGGAGAGGCGGCTCAGGTGCCTCCGCTGGAGCAGCGGCTCCCCGTGGAGTCGGTCGAGGATGAGGTCGTCGACGGCGTCCCGGTGCGGGTCTACCGAAGCGGGGTCACGGGTGACTCGACCGCGGGACCCAGGTCACCACACAGTGGCAGCCGTGACACGATCGTGTACCTGCACGGCGGAGCCTTCTTCCTGGGCAGCCTCGACACCCACGACCACGTGGCCCGGGCCCTGGCCAACGCCACGGGCTGGGTCGTCGTGTCGGTCGGCTACCGCCTCGCGCCCGAGCACGCCTTCCCCGCGGGACTCGACGACTGCTGGACCGTGGTCCGGTGGGCGGCCGAGCAGGGCGGAAGGGTCGCACTGGCCGGCGACAGCTCGGGCGGCACGTTCGCTGCGGCGCTCGCCGCCCGCGCCGCCGACGAGGGGCTGGCTGCCGTCACGCACCAGGTGCTGTACTACCCGAGCCTTGACCTCGACTTCGACACCGACCGGTACGCGTCGTTGCGAAGCGAGGCCACCGGCTACGGCCTGGAGACCGCAGGGCTGAAGCCGTTCAACGCCTTCTACCTCGACTCGGGCGCCGACCCGGACGACCCCCGGGTCTCCCCGATCAAACGCGCCGACCTGTCCGGCCTGCCGGCCGCGCTGGTCGTCACCGCCGAGCACGACCCCTTGCGTGACGAGGGGGAGCTGTACGGGCGACGCCTGGCCGAGGCCGGTGTCGCCGTGACCGTGTCCCGGTACGAGGGCGCCAACCACGGCTTCGTCGCCAACTTCTCGTGGATCCCCGAGTTCGCCCGGGTGTTCGACGAGACCGCCTCCTTCCTGAACCGTTGGTCGCCCGCAGCCACGCACTGAGGAGGAGTTCCATGACCGTCGCCGTCCACCCGCTCGTCTCGCCCTGGGGCCGGTTCGGGCTGTACAGCTTCTACGTCGACGCCCCCGAGCCCGCGATCGTCGACACCGGCATCGCGAGCTCGCCCGCCGAGGGCATGGCGCCGGAGCTCGAGAAGCTGGGCCGTCGCATTGAGGACGTCCGCTGGATCCTGCTCACTCACGGCCACATCGACCACGTCGGTGGCGCCCACGCCCTGTGGGAGTTGACCGGACGCCGCGCGCAGGTGGTCCTCCACGCGGCAGACGTGCCGCTGCTCGCCTCGCGCGAGGCACACGTCTCCGACTACGTCGCCGGGCGCGGGCGGTACCTTGCCGATCCCGACGGGGAGGCCAGGGAGCGGACGGCCGCCCATGCGGTGATCGCTGGCGAGATGGAGCCCACGCTGGTCGTCCACGGCGGCGAGACGCTGTCACTCGGCGGGGACGTCACGATGTCGGTGCACCACATCCCCGGTCACACGCCCGGGTCGGTCGCCTACGTGATCGACGGCCAGGGTGACACGTTCGTGGGCGACGCAGTGCAGGTGCACGGGGCAGCGAACGGCTTCCCCGGCTACGCCGACCCGGACGCCTACCGGGCCAGCCTGCTGTACCTGCGGGATGAGTTGCGGCCGGAGCGGCTCTACCTCGGCCACCCCTACCGGACCACCGCTGGGGTGTCCTACGGCGTCCAGCTGGACCGGGAGCAGGCCGAGGCAGCCTTGGACGAGTCGATCGCGGTCGAGGCCCGCGTCCGCGACGCCGCCGAGCGTCTGGGGATGCAGAACACCGACTCGCCGTACTCGCCGTTCGAGGCGGTCGCCTCCGAGCTGAGGTACTCGGGCGACCCGACCTTGACCCCGTCCCCGTTCTTCACCACGCTGCACGGTTACCGGCAGCTGCTCGCGCGTTGACAAGGAGAGAGATGCCCCAGAAGAAGACGATCAAGGCCGGCGCGCAGGACATCGTCGTCCACAAGGACGTGCGCGTGCCGATGCGCGATGGCGTCGAACTGGCGGCCGACGTCTACCACGGCACCGAGGACAAGCCGCGTCCGGCGCTGGTCGCGCTCAGCCCGTACGGCAAGGAGCTCCAGGCGCTCGCGCTGACGATGCCGCCGCAGCGGCGTCCGTCCCCGATGTGGGACGGCTGCATCGAGGCCGGCGACATCGCCAGGGTTGTGGCCGAGGACTACAACCACGTCATCGGCGACCTGCGCGGCTCGGGCCACTCCGAGGGCGAGCACATCGGCAACTACAACGCCGGGGGAGTGTCGCTGGGGCAGGACGCTTACGACTTCATCGAGTGGGTCGCCGCCCAGCCGTGGTGCGACGGCAACGTCGGCATGATCGGGATCTCGTACTTCGGGTCGATGCAGGTGCTGGCAGCGGCCGAGCGCCCGCCGTCGTTGAAGGCGATCTTCGTCTCGGGAGGACACTACGACTTCTACGAGACCACCTACCACGGCGGCATCATGTGGCTCATGCCGCGTGCCGCCCGCGAAGGTCGCGGCGGGGACTCGGGGTGGGCGTTCACCGACGGCGTGAAGTCCCGCATGCTCGAGTGCCTGCCGGCGGACGAGGTGCGCCGCCGCGTCCAGGAGCGCCTGGCCGACCCCGACGTCGCCGCCTGGCCGAACCTGGTGCACGTGCTGCACTACCCGAAGAACCACGAGCCGTGGTTCGACATCATCACCAACGAACTCGACGGCGAGTGGTACGAGGAGCGCAACCCCATCACGCTCGCAAAGACCATCGACATCCCGGTGTGGCTGCAGCTCGACCACGGCCGTGGCTGGACCCTCGACGGCACCATCGACCTCTTCAACACCCTGCAGGGCCCGAAGAAGCTCGACATCGGGCCTTACCCGCCCATGCAGAGCCGGCCCTTCATCGAGGAGCACGACAAGATGTTCCGCTGGTACGAGAGGCACCTGAAGGGCATCGACAACGGCGTGGACGCCGAGCCGGCCGTCACCGTCTTCGTCGAGGGCTCCAAGGAAGTCGTCACGGGTGACGCCTGGCCGCCGAAGCCCGTTGAACACCGTCCGTTGTACCTGCGGCCACGCCGCAAGCTGTCGGCCGAGCCCGAACTGATGGGCCCCGAGTATGCGGCGCCGGACGGCTTCTTCCAGGCCCCGCTCACGGTCACCGACCAGGTCGAGATCCTGAGCTGGGAGACGGCCCCCTTCACCGAGCGCACCGAGATGATGGGCACGGGCGCGGCGCACATCTTCGCCGAGATCGACGCCCCGGACACCAACTTCATCCTGCGCCTGTGGGACGCCGGCCCGAACGGCAGGCGGCAGCTCATCACCACGGGGTACCTCAAGGCGTCGCACCGGGAACTCGACGAGGAGAGGTCGACTCCCGGGAGCCCGATCCACCCGCACACCCGGGCGGTGCCGGTCGAACCCGGCGTGATCGAGGAGTACGTGATCCGGTTGTACCCGTTCGCGAACGCGTTCCTCCCGGGTCACAAGCTGGTGCTGGAGCTGTCCAACAACGAGCCCATGGCCGACGAGCACAACGCGCTGTTGCCGCCGGACTCGTTCCACCTGCCCGTGGGGCGTCCGGTCACCCACAGGATCTACCGCGACGCGGCCCACCCGTCCCGGCTGGTCCTGCCCTACACCTGAGGCGGGTGGGCCGCGTCGCGTGAGCTCACTCGCCGTGTCGGGCGCCCAGCACTGTGCGAAGGCTGACCGTAGATGCGGTCGAGCACGAAGTTCGCGAGCGCGGGCTCGGCGAATGGCACCCTTCCGGTCCGTGTGCGGAAGGATCAGCATCATGCGCATCACGATCATGGGTTCGGGCAATGGGGCGACGGCAGCGGCGTTCGAGTGGGCCGCGGCTGGCCACCAGGTCTCGCTGTGGGACTTCGAGGAGTTCGGCGCCAACATCGCCGCCATCGCTGAGACCGGCCACATCGAGGGACGGGTGAAGTTCGAGGGCACCGCGCCGGTCCACTACGCCGGCCACGACCTTGACCGTGCGCTGACGGACGCCGAGCTCGTGCTGTTGGTGGGCCCGGCCTACGCGCACGAGGCGATGGGGGAGGCACTGCGAGGCAGGCTCACCACCGAGGCCGCCTACTGCATGCTGCCCAGCGCCTGCAACGGCGCAGTCGTGCTCAAGCGGGCGCTCGGGCTTGGCATTCGAGACGACACCTACCTGATCGGTGAGACGAGCACCCTGCCCTACGGTTGCCGCCTGGTCGAACCCGGCGTCGTCCGGGTTACGACGCGGGTGCTGGACGGTCTGTTCGTCGCCGCCCTGCCGAGCACGCGCACTCTCGAATTGCTGGCGAAGCTGCAGGTGGTGTGGCCCCAGGCCGAACCGGCCCGGAACGTGCTCCAGACGACCTTGCAGAACGCCAACCCGGTGCTCCACCCGGCGATCATGCTGCTGAACGCCTCCCGTATCGAGAACACGTCGGGGGACTTCCTCTTCTACACCGAGGGGGTGACGCCGGCGTCCGCACGCCTGATCGAGACCATCGACAACGAACGAATCGCCCTGGGCCACGCCCTCGGAATCGAGCTCGTGCCCGATCCTGAGCTCGGCCTGCGCCAGGGCTACCTGTCGGAGGCGACCTACCTGAAGGGCTACAACCAGGGCATCGGCTTCGCCGGATCGCGGGCGCCCGCCACGTTGCAGTTCCGCTACCTCACTGAGGACGTCCCCTACGGCCTGGTGTTCATGTCCGAACTGGCGAAGCAGTTCGGCGTGCCGACGCCGGCCATCGACACGGTGATCTCGCTGGCGTCGATCATCCTGGGCACGGACTTCCGCGGGCAGGGCAAACGGCTGCCCCGCGATCTGGGTTTCGGTGCCCTCACTCCCGACCAGGTCCGCGCGTTGTAGGCGTGAATCCGCTCCCCTGCACGAATGCGGTACTGTCTCCCGACGGGGGTGTCCGGGCCGGCTGCTAGGCTGAGCGGCGCCCTTCGCGGATGTAGCTCAATGGCAGAGCCCCAGCCTTCCAAGCTGGCCATGCGGGTTCGATTCCCGTCATCCGCTCCAGCGCAGAATCATCCGTGAACCGATACAGGAGTCAGTCAGTGCCCAGCACCGTCGAGAAGCTCGGTCCGTCCAGGGTCAAGCTCACCATCGAGATCCCGTTCGCCGATCTCAAGCCGCACCTGGCCAAGGCGTACCGCGACATCGCCGGCCAGGTGAACATCCCGGGCTTCCGCAAGGGCAAGGTGCCGGCGGCGATCATTGACCAGCGTTTCGGTCGAGGGACGGTTCTGCAGGAGGCCATCAACGCGGCTCTGCCGGACGCCTACGGCCAGGCCGTCGCCGAGGCCGGCCTGATCCCGCTGAGTGAGCCGGAGATCGACATCACCAAGCTGGAGGACGGCGACGTCGTCGAGTTCGTGGCCGAACTCGACGTGCGGCCCGAGTTCGACCTGCCCGACTTCGCGTCACTGTCGGCCACCGTCGACACGCTGAGGGCCACGGACGACGAGGTGGACGAGAGCATCGAGGTCATGCGGCAACGCTTCGCCACCCGCACCGACGTCGACCGGGCCGCCCAGGAGGGTGACGTGGTCGTCATCGACCTCGAGGCCACGCGTGGCGGCGAGCCGATGGAGGAGGGTTCCGCGAGCGGCATCTCCTACAAGATCGGCTCCGGCGGCATGCTGGACGGTCTCGACGAAGCCGTGACGGGGCTCTCGGCGGGGGAGACCACGGAGTTCTCCTCCGACCTCGTGGGGGGGCCCTTCCAGGGCGAGACCGCCGACATCAAGGTGACCGTCACCCAGGTGCAGGAGGAGACGCTGCCCGAGGTGGACGACGAGTTCGCGCAGATGATCTCCGAGTTCGACACCGTGGACGAGATGCGCGCGGACCTGGCGGAAGCCGTCGCCCGCCGCGCCCGCGACGAGCAGGCCAGCACGGCTCGCGACAAGATCGTGGAGGAGCTCGCCAAGGCCAGCAACTTCGAGGTCCCCGAGCGCATGGTCGAGGCCGAGGTCGAGGGCCGTCAGCGCCAGATCACCGAGCAGCTCGCGCGGGCCGGTTACACGCTGGAGCGCTATCTCGAGGAGTCCGACGACGAGACAGCTGCCACCCCGGAGGAGTTCTGGGCCCAGATGGGCGAGCGCACCGCGACCTCGCTGAAGGCCCAGATCATCCTCGACAGGATCGCGGATGAGCGCGAGATCGGGGTGGGGCAGAACGAACTCACCGAGATGCTCTTCCGTCGGGCCGCCCAGAACCGCACCTCCCCTGAGCAGGAGATGCAGCACATGATGGAGCACAATCACGCCTCGGAGTGGATGCAGGAGATCCGGCGCACGAAGGCGCTCGGTCTCGTGATGACTGAGGCGACCGTGGTGGACGCCGAGGGCAACGTCGTGGTGCCCTTCCCGGCCGACGAGCTGGCCGCCACC